>NZ_JBQTCY010000008.1:0-263303 GCF_052663225.1 Niallia sp. 03133 | reverse complement strand
CAAGAAAAGCGAAAGCGCCTTGATCACCGATTTTTAATATAAGGACATTAACAAATCATAGGAAAAAGTCCTAAAGTTCGATAGGCGCTGGAGCTGGACATTTATTTCCATATTTTTTATTATAATGACCCCATTAATCTCTTCTCTATAGTAAGAAAAAAATAGAATCCAGTCGGAGAACCTATTGATTTTGTTTTATTTTTGATAAAAGACCATTAATAAACTTACTAGATTGATCGTCACCATATAATTTTGCAATTTCAACTGCTTCATCAATGACAACATTTCCTGGAACATCATCAGCATTATATAATAATTCAAACGCAGCTAATCTTAAAAGATTTCTGTCCACGTTAGCAATTCTTTCCAACGTCCAATTCTCTAAATAGCTTTTTATGGTTTCATCAATTTTTTGCTGATGCTCAAGAACACCATTCACAAGTTTTAGCAAATAAGCATCCCTTTTTTCTCCTTCTAAAACATGCTCAATAGCCTCTTCTTTATTTGTGTTGCTAAGATCTATTTGAAATAATGCCTGTAATGCTTTTTCTCTCGCCGTTCTTCTTTTCATTTCTTGTCTTTAGCTCCTTTATACTCTTAACCATTTGTATCCCATCAAAACAGATTATCAAAAAACAGGATGTGTGTAAACTGATTTTAAAAAATTTGCTTTTAATGACACTAATCCAACTTTTTAAGATTCAACTTTTCCTTTTTCCCCTGCTAATCTTTCTTGTGAATCACCTCATATGCACAGTGTTTCACTTTATAGAAAAATAATAGCACAATTAATAAGAAACTTCTATCTGCTCTAACCGCTTATTTCACTTCCATAAGCAAATAGACATGCCATATAAAAATAAAAGACTGACTCATAGAAAAAAAGGCTTCTTTTGATTGCAATAACCAGCAAAAAAGCTGGTTATGCAATCAAACTCCCTTTCCCCGAGCAGTCTTTTATTATATCAATTAAATTTCCTGTTCATATTCTTGTTCAACAGCTTTTGCTGTTTCAAATTGAATCCCTACCACATGAATATTTACTTCTTCTGCAGCTAATGCCGTCATATTAATTAGGGTCTGGCGAATATTATCTTGAATTTGCTGTGCAACTTGTGGAATGGATACACCAAAATTCATGACACAGTACACATCTACTTTTATGCCTTCCTCAGCTAATTCGACTTTTACCCCTTTATTATGAAGTTTTTTCCCTAATTTCTCCACAACACCTGAAGCAAAATTCCCCCTCATTTGGGCAACCCCTTCCACTTCAGATGCAGCAATACCAGCGATAACTTCAATCACTTCTGGGGCAATCTCTACTTTTCCTAAGCCATTCTGTTCTTGATTCATATCTAAAATAGTTGTTTCAGTCATAATAAAATTCCTCCTTTTAATCCTCTGATTTCGTCAAATCATACAATTCTAAAAACTTTGTGTTGAAATTGCCTTCCACAAATTTTTCATGATTAAGGAGTTTCAAATGAAATGGGATTGTTGTGTGAACCCCTTCAATAACAAATTCACTAAGAGCCCGTTTCATGCGTGAAATAGCTTCTTTTCTTGTACTTCCATAAGTAATAACCTTTGCAATCATACTATCATAGTATGGTGGGATGGAATATCCTGGATAAGCGGCAGAATCAATTCGAACACCTAAACCTCCCGGTGGGAGATACATATTAATTTTTCCTGGAGAAGGCATAAAATTCTTCGATGGATTTTCAGCATTTATCCGGCATTCAATCGCCCAACCGGAGAAGACAACATCTTTTTGTGCTATTTCCATCGGTTTTCCAGATGCAACTAGTATTTGTTCTTTTATTAAATCAACACCAGTAACCATCTCCGTTACAGGATGTTCTACTTGTATACGAGTATTCATTTCCATAAAGTAAAATTCTTGATTGTGATAATCAAAAATGAACTCTACGGTCCCTGCTCCTGTATATTGAACTGCTTCCGCCGCTTTTACTGCAGCTTCTCCCATTTTGCTGCGCATTTCCTCTGATAATACTGGGGAAGGAGTTTCCTCTAACAACTTTTGAAGTCTTCTTTGAATAGAGCAATCTCTCTCTCCTAAATGTATAACATGGCCATAGTTATCTGCAAGAACTTGCACCTCAACATGGCGAAAGTCTTCAATAAACTTTTCAAGATACACGCCTGCATTACCAAATGCCGTCAATGCCTCTTGCTGTGTTATATTAATCCCTTTTACAAGTTCTTCTTCCGTTCTTGCTACACGGATACCTTTTCCGCCGCCACCTGCTGTTGCTTTAATAATAACGGGATAGCCGATTTTTTCCGCTAATGCTTTTCCTTCTGCAATATCTTTTATAATTCCCTGCGATCCTGGCACAATTGGCACGCCAGCTTCCCTCATTGTTTCTCTGGCAATATCTTTTGTTCCCATTTTATTGATTGCTTCTGGACTTGGACCAACAAATATAATATTGCAATCTCTGCATAGTTCAGCAAAATCAGCATTTTCTGCTAAAAATCCGTAGCCTGGATGAATAGCATCACTGCCAGTTAATGTAGCTGCGCTTATTATGTTAGTAAAATTCAAATAACTATCTTTGGATGCAGTTGGTCCGATACAATATGCCTCATCTGCAATTTGCACATGCAGAGCTTCTTTGTCTGCTTCAGAATAGACTGCAACAGTTTCAATTTCCAGTTCTTTACATGCTCTTATAATTCGAACAGCTATTTCCCCTCTGTTTGCAATTAACAATTTCTTTATCATTGGTTAATCCTCTCTTCATTTAAGCCTTTACTATAAATAACGGTTCACCATATTCAACTAGTTCTCCATCTTTTACAAGAATTTCTACGATTTCACCGTCGACTTCGGCTGTAATTTCATTAAATAATTTCATCGCTTCCACAATACAAACGACAGAATCTTTATTTACCTTATCGCCTACTTTTACATATGCATCGGTATCAGGTGAAGATGACGCATAAAAAGTTCCTACCATCGGAGATGTGATTTTATGTAAATTTTCATTGGACGGAGCAGTTGCTTCCTCCTGTGCTGCAGACTCTCCTACAGGCTCGGCTGTTTTTTGACTTGGAGCTTGCATTGGAATACTTGTACTTTGTACAGGTGATGTCATTACCACTTCTCCATAGCTTTTCTTGATTTCAATTTTCGCCCCATCCTGCTCGTACGAAAAATCATTAATATTGGATTCATCTATTAATTTTATTAATTCTTTTATTTCTTGTAATTTAAACATTACAGTGCACCCCTTAAACAATTCATTATGACTAGATACTAATATCATACGATAAGACCTTATGATAGTTCAACATTCTTCTTGCCTTATTAGCTGTATTCCTTTTTTTCAGACATTTCTGTTAAATAGTAAGTACCTGTCCTTTTGCCATTCTATCATACCATTTCCCTTCAAAAATCACTAATTGTTGCATTGAATAGGTTTCTTTTGTTCTAAATTTTTTTATTATCATACCCTTTTTGGTATTTTTTTAAGCAGACAACAGCACGCTTAATACATAGGATGGAGGGAAGTTTTTTACTGTTTGAGGGATTCAATTGATCATATAACCGTATCTTCCATCGCTAAAAAGACAGAAAAGAGGTTTTCCCTCCTTTCTGCCAGTTTTGATATACTATTTTATTTATTTGGATCAAATTTAACTGCTACATAAGCCCCCGGCTCTTCTAAGTTTTTGCGAACTAATTGAATGATATCGTTTGCTGCTTCAGGAGAAAGTTTATCTGCTTTTACTGTTACATTTACAATACCATCTATTGTTCGAACTAGGACATCATCATAATTTTCTGCTTTAATCATTGTTTCCAATACTTTTTCCTGATCTGCTAATTTTCTTAATTTTTCAATTTCATCTTGTGCTTCACTTTTTTCTTCTGCTGAAGAATCAGCTGAACCCATTACTTCTGTTAGTTTTTCTTCATCCATGCTTCTTTGATCTTGCAAATCTAACCGCATTTGCTCAAATTCTTCATCTGATTCAATAGTCGAAACGGTGCTTCCGTCTTCTTTTACTTCTGTATTCGCATTTTCTTTATTGGCAGTTTTTGTCTCTTTTGCATTTTCCGCTGTATTTTCTGCTTCTTTTTTCTGTTTATTGTCTACTGCAGCAAATTCATTTTTTTGTTCTGGAGAGGTAATATAATACACGGATAAGACAACGACTAAACTTAACATGGTTAACAGCCAAACAGTTTGTTTTTTTAATAACATACGTATAAATCCCCCTTAATTTTGTTTTGGCATAACAGAAACCCGATGGCTTGGTACATCCAATGCCCTTGTCACCGCTTCAATTATCATACTTTTAATTTTTATATCTCCTGCTCCTTTTGCTACGATAAGAACCCCCCTAATTGTTGGTTTTTTCGTCTCTATCACTACGGGAACTTGTTTATCACCATTTTGTACAACAACGAGCTGCTCTTCTGAAGAGGAGTCTTCCACATGTCTTTTGCCCCCTTGTGGGTCTGTTTCTTCTGTTGTCTGAATTTGTGTGTTTGAATTTTTCTCATACACCTTTTTTTCTGTTGCATCAACATTGACATATACCGTTGCATCTTTCACACCGACTATATGGTTTATTGCTTCTTTTATTTGATCTTTGTACGCTTCTTCATAATTTGTAATGCCTCCGCTAGTTTCACCGGATTTTTGTCCAAATGTTTCTTGGGCTGCATTGTCTGTATTGCTCGTGTTGCTGAATGCTGAGATATTTGAACTGGAGTTTTCCTTCATAAACAGATTGCTTACTAGCATAATGGCAGCTCCCAGCAAGACTACTATGATTATATATTGCACTTTCCCTTGTTTTTTCCCCTCTTCTCCACCATTTGTGATAAATCTTTTTAACCAGCTGATCGGGCCCTTATCCTTATCCATTTGCGTTATCCTCCCCTCCTTCAACGAGAATGTTGATATGATTGCTTTCAACATCCCATTTATCTGCAAGAAATGATGTAATATCTTTTGTATCAACTTGTACTTGTTCCTTGTTAGATGGAAGAGACTGCTGGGTATTAATGTCTACTGATTCTACAACTTCCACAGCATTTTGTGATTCCTTGCTTTTTTTTAAGGAAATAACTAGCTTATCTAGATTTTCAGGAAAGCTCTTCGTATTATTTGGATCAAGCGCTATATGAACGTTATCAATCTCTACTCCGTACTTTTCCATCAACTCCTTGTTCGCTTCCGCTTTCATTTGGACAGCCATTTTATTTAATGTATATTCATCTAATGATGCTTGTATTTCTTTTTTCTGAAATTCCATCGAATTTTTTATATTTTTTTCTGCTGGTGTCTTCCATACAGCTGCTGACATGACATGATCAAAATCATTTGTCATCAATTTAAACACAGGAGATAATATCACGCTGATCAACAACAGCCCCGCAACCATTTTTGCATATTTTTGAAAAGTCGAATTCGGCAAAAGCAAATCAACCATTGTAGCCAATAGAATAAATAAAATAATATTGGTTACCCATTCCGTTATAAATTGCATCTTCTTGCCACCTCTCCTATTTAACCATCATCGTTAAATTTCCAGCAGTAATAATAACTGTAATGCTTAAAAAGAACATAAGGGAAACAATGGCAAGAGCTGCAAATACATACATAACACTTTTGCTGATAATATCCAGACATGTAATAACTGGTCCTCCGCCCAAAGGCTGTAAAAGAGCAGCAGCCAATTTATAGATAAATGAGATCATTAAAATCTTTACAGCTGGAAATGCTACAATTAAAAGCAATATAGCGACACCAGCAATACCGACTGAGTTTTTTAAAAGCAGACTTGCATTAATTACAGTGTCTGCTGCATCTGTAAACATCCTGCCGATTACTGGGATAAAATTTCCTGTTACAAACTTTGCCGTTTTAATCGTGATTCCATCAGTTATAGCTGTTGATGCTCCTTGTACGGAAATAACGCCAAGAAAAATGGTTAAAAACAGGCCTAATATTCCAATGCTGACTGTTCTCAATAAATTAGCTAATTGTGTCACTTTGTATTGCTCTGATAAGCTGCTGACTACATGGAGCAAGGTGGATAAAAACAATAATGGAAGCACTATATATTCGATCAGCATTCCACTTGTGTTCATTAAAAAGATAATAACTGGATGAAAAAATGCAGCAGAGACCACACCACCTGATGCAGCCATTAACGCAAGAAGCAGCGGCACTAGGGCTAAAATAAACCCTGTCATTGTCGAGATTGCTTCACTTGCAAACGTAACAGCAACATGAAAACTGTTTAACGCGATAATAATCAACACCATAAACACGATGGAATAAGCAACTTTGCTGATCGAGCTTTTTTCAAAAGAGTTTTGCAGCATCTGTAAAAGCATACTGAAAACAGTTAATAAAATTAATGATCCCAACAATTTTCCATTTACAATGATTTCATGGAACGCAAATTTAACCAATCCTGAAAATATTCCTTGTATGTCAAGGGATTTTTCCCCTTTAATAAAATCATACAAGCTCCCTTTTTGGCTTTCTGGTAAAAAACCGCCATATTCTTGCAAAATATCTTGCCAAAACCCTTTTAAATCATCTAAATTTATTTTATCCACTTGTGAATCCACCATTTCCTGGGGATCCAGCAGCTTGCTGTTATTATTTGTTTCTTCATCTTGAGGAGACGCTTGTACTGTTGGAATAAATATAAAAAAGATCACTGCCATCAAAAATAGTACGACTTTTAATTTCGTTTTCATTTTTTCACCTCATTAGAAAAGCGCAAGCGCCTTGGTCATTGCCGTATGGACTGGCCGATTAAGAAAGCAGTAAGGAAAATCGACTAACGACGCCACTTCCCTTATGTCTTTTCATCCTTCAAGTCTGTGGCAACACCGGCACTCATACGTCCTATATGTCGGAGCTAGACAACTATCTAACTTTAAAAGTTTATATTTTCTTATCTCTTAAGAAATTCCTTTATCATTAATTCGGTATCATTTTAATAATAGTTTCCACCAGTACTGTTAGAATTGGCACTGCCATGGCAAGAATTAATATTTTTCCCGCCAACTCAATTTTGGAGGCAATGGCACCTTGTCCAGCATCTTTCGTTATTTGGACAGCAAATTCTGCGATATAAGCAATTCCTATTATTTTTAGAATGGTCTCTACATAAACGGTATTAACTTTTGCGCTTAAAGCAATTTTTTCAATCATATTTATGATGGAAGCAATTTGGTCCACCAAAAAAAGAAAAATGGCACAACCAACAAAAACGACAAGCAAAAAAGCAATATTAGGCTTTTGTTCTTTTATTATTAGGGCTAGAAATGTAGAAATTAAGGCAATTCCTACGATTTGAAGAATTTCAATGATGATATCCTCCTTTAACCTTGAAATAAGAAAACGGATTTAATTTTTTGAAACAGGTCATCCACAATACTTGCCACCATAAATAAAATATAAATAAACCCAAACAGCGTTACCCATTGCGCATATTCTTTTTTTCCGACTTGTTCGAGGATAGTGTGTAAAAAAGCTACAACGATTCCTACACCAGCTATTTTGAAAATAATATCTACCTCTAAACCCATCTTTTTTCTCCCCCTAAAACTACATCAGTAAAATAATAATTAGTAAGCCGGATAGAACCCCTAAGCTTTTCACCATTTTTTCGTATTTCGTTTGTATATCTCTTGCTTCCTCTTCTTCTCTTTCTAAATGGGACAATGTCAACCTAATTTGATTCTGTTGGGAAATCCGATCGTGACGGCCGAGTGTTTCGCCAAATTGCTTCATAATTTCCAGCTCTGGCCCCTTCATCGCTGTTTTTTTCCATATTTCTTCCAAACTGGTTGTCCAAGCATTTCTAACGGTTGTTTCTTCATTGGTTAATTTATTTGCAAAATCTGCAAAAAAGGAAGCTAATGGCTTGCTCAGCTGTTCTGCCAATCTTCTTGATGCTTCATGCAAAGGGGTGTGTCCATACATAATTTCCGCCTCTAATGACTGCAATGCCGATCTCAACTGTCTTAATTGCTTTGGGCGCTCGCTTAATCCTTTAGATAATTCCATTCCAGCCCAGCTTGTCGAAGCAAAAATAATGATTGCACCGATTATCTTAAACATGATGTCACCTTCATTTCCTGTACCATTACATTCCCATTTTTGTTTTTAATTGCCCCAACTGTTCCAGGACCATTTTTTCTGTTTAATTCTATAAAACGCTCAAAAATTCCCATTTCCATAATTGGTTTTAACGTTGGTCTGTTTTGAATTTCCTCCAATGTTCGTCCATGTGTCGTCATGATTAGTTGGATACCAGCGTTAACCGCCTCTAAAATGGCTTCTCCATCTTCTTTTCTTCCTATTTCATCAACAATTAGTACATCAGGACTCATGGAACGAATCATCATCATCATTCCCTCTGCTTTGGGACAGGCATCCAGAACATCTAGTCGAGGGCCGAAAGTCATTTGAGGAATCCCATTGATACAGCCTGCAATTTCCGACCTTTCATCAATAATTCCTACCTTCATTGCCTTTGTTTGCCCCCTTTTATCCCCCGTTGAAATAAATCTCGCAATATCCCGCAGCAATGTTGTTTTGCCAGTTTGAGGAGGACCGATAATCATGGTATGAAACCATTTATTTTTTTCATGCAAAAATGGTACGAAGGTTTCTGCAATGCCGATTCTTTCTTTTGCAAAACGAATATTGAAGGAAGCGACCTGACTTATTGCCTTTACTTTGCTGTTTTCCAAAACTACTTTTCCAGCCAGGCCGACCCTATGCCCGCCTTCGATCGTGATAAACCCACGCTTAAACTCCTCTTCCATCGTGTAAACCGAATACTGGCTAATCTTATTTAATAGATGAAAAGCATCTTCTTTTGTAATGCAAAGCGGAAAAAAACTTGGTTTTCCATTAATGCATACTTCTAATGGACGATTAATGCGGATTCTAATTTCTTCTATGTTTTCTCTTGTTTGTGGAGGGATTGTGAGAACTTGGTCTGCAATCGTTTTAGGCAAAAATGAATAGATGGAATTCACAAACTTTTCCTCCTTTAACTAAAAGGTTTGTCCTTCTTTTTAGGGCTTGTACAGTTAAATAGAATGGATTGGTTCTCTATTCCTTATTAAAATGTATGCTTACAAAATTGCATTATTCCATCTATCTTTTTTTCATCATTCCTTATAAATTGGAAGTTTAAAAAAAGGTACAGCATCAAAAGCTATAGAAAGATAAAGAATCACTAATGGAGGAAAAAAATCATGAAGAAACTTATATGCAGCTTTGTATTGATGCAGCTGCTTCTTACCCAAACAAGTTATGCAGCACCAATAGGACAAACAAATCGGCCCAAAAATATTATTTTGTTAATCGGGGATGGAATGGGGTTAGGACAATTGGAAATTGCTAGAACCTTTGAATATGGAAAAAAAGGCAGACTATTTTTAGAAAGCCTTCCTTATACCGCACTCGTTCATACTAATTCCGCCAATAACAGGGTAACAGACTCTGCAGCAGGTGGAACTGCATTGGCAATCGGAAAAAAAACGAACAATGGGATGATTGGTGTAACTGCAGATGGAAAAACATCTGCGAGCATTTTAGATATTTTTAAAAAGAATGGATTAAAAACTGGGATTGCAACAACCAATTCAGTAACAGATGCAACGCCTGCAAGCTTTACTGCAAGTGTAAAAAATAGATGGACTGGACAAAAGGAGATTGCCAAACAGCAATTGCAAAACAAAGTAGATGTAATCCTTGGGGGAGGTCAAAGTTATTTCACTGATTTTAAAAACACGCATGAAACAAATCTGCTTGATCAGTATAAACAAGCAGGATATGAATACGTCACTACAACTGAAGAGCTTCAAAAAGCAAGCAGCGGTAAAGTCCTGGGTCTTTTTGGTCCAAAGCATTTAAATTTCAAATTAGACCGAGATGATTTAAAAAGCAAAGAACCAAGTTTAGCGGAAATGGCTGCGAAAGCATTAGATACGCTTTCAAAAGAAAACAAAGGATTTTTCGCCATGTTTGAAGGAGCAAGAATTGACCAAGCTTCTCATGCTGGTGATATAACGAGTATATGGAAAGAAACAATGGAATTTGATGAGGCTGTAAAATATTGTGTAAAATGGGCTAAAGTCCGTAAAGATACATTAGTCGTTGTTGCTGCAGATCATGAAACAATGGGAGTATCTGCAACAGAGCCAATGGATGTAAAGTCCTTAAAAAAAATTGCTGTCACTCCTCATTTCATGGCAAGTCAATTACAAAAAAATGCAGCAGGCATAGGCTATACAAACGATAGTGTAAAGAAAGTTTTTCAAGAATATGCTAGCATTACGTTGACAAACAAGGATATTGTCTTATTTAATTCTCAATTAACTCCTGCAAATGGACAGGCTTATCCAGAGCAGCATGTTGCTTGGGAAATCGGCAATATGATCGCTAAACATTATCATGCAGGAATTTTAGACCGATCCATAGAAGAATTAAGCTCAACAGGCGGACATACAAGCAACATGATTCCTGTTTTTGCTTATGGAATAGGTGCGGAAAATTTCCACGGTGTCCTCGATAATACAGATATCCCTAAAATGCTCATACAATTAATGGGCTATTCTTTATAATACAGGAAAGAAGCCTGCTGCTTTTGTCTGTAGCAGGCTTCAGTGTATAGACAAAATATAATTTCACAAAGCTCACTGATTTTACTAAATAATGCTACTGTCATTGGTCCAAGCCTTCATAGAAGATTTGCCTAGTATATATGGAGGTGATTTATTTATGTACATGTTTATCATGCCAACTACTACAACCCGATTTGGTCCTATCTTCAGCAAAAAATGCTGTATATCGATTTAAGTGCAGACGAGCATTTTAAAGTAAATGACTTGTAAATAACATAAAAAAAGGCAACCCAAAGGTTACCTTTTTTCAGCCGCATTTGCCGCTTTGATGTATGGAGTTTCAAAACCTGCTCCACCAGGTGGGTGTTCGCAAAAGATTTCTTCATATGTCTTTATGAGTATTCATAAAGCCTGCTGATCCGTCTTTAATATAGAACTCCCTAATTATCGATAAAGGTTGAAACTTCATACGATAACGAACAACGCAGCGTTTATATTTATATCATACAGGAAAGGAACATAAAACGCAAATAATAATAGTTAATATTATCCTACTATACTTTATTACGCGCGTGAAACATAACTTGCTTCTGTTGTATTAATAATTAGCATATCTCCTTGGTTAATGAAGAAAGGAACTTGCACCGTTAAACCAGTTTCTAAAGTAGCTGGTTTTGTTCCACCAGAAGCAGTATCCCCTTTAATCCCTGGTTCTGTTTCTGTTACTTCCAATACAACTGTATTTGGCAGTTCCACTCCTAATGTTTCGGATTGGTACATCATAATGTGTACTTCCATATTTTCTTTTAGGAACTTCAACTCATATTCAATAGCATTTGCAGATAATTCAATTTGATCATATGATTCCGTATCCATAAATACATGTTGATCGCCACTAGCATATAAATATTGCATTTTACGGTTGTCAATTTGAGCTTTCGCTACTTTTTCACCAGCTCTAAATGTTTTTTCCTGTACAGCACCTGTACGAAGATTTTTCAATTTAGATCGAACAAACGCCGCACCTTTACCAGGCTTAACATGTTGGAAATCTAAAACACGCCAGATCCCATTATCTACCTCAATTGTTAAACCTGTTTTAAAATCATTTACTGAAATCATCCAATAATCCTCCTATATATCCTATAAAATAAGCAATTCTTTTGTTGAATGTGTTAAAGCTTCATTATGATTATCTGTGATGATTGTATCATCTTCAATACGAACTCCACCAAGACCTGGAATATATATGCCTGGCTCCACTGTAACTACCATGCCTGCTTCTAAAACTGTTTCGGATTTAAAAGACAGTCCTGGCCCCTCATGCACTTCCAATCCGATTCCATGACCGGTTGAATGACCAAAATACTCTCCGTACCCTTTTTCTTTTATATAATCCCTCGTTAAAGCATCTGCCTGAATTCCAGTAAGACCAGGTTTAATTCCTTCCATTCCCTTTAGCTGCGCTGTAAGAACTACATCATAAATTTCTTTTAGTTTTTCATCAGGGCTGCCCACTGCAATTGTTCGAGTAATATCAGAAACATACCCATTATAATAAGCGCCGTAGTCCATTGTGACAAAATCACCAGCTTCAATTACTTTGTCTGTTGCAACACCATGAGGCAATGCTGATCTTTTTCCTGATGCCACGATAGTATCAAAGGAGGATGAAGTAGCACCTGCTTTTCTCATAAAAAACTCTAATTCATTCGAAACTTCCAACTCTGTTTTCCCAACTTTTATAAAATCAAGAATATGCGTAAAAGCTGCATCTGCAATTTCGGCAGCTTCCTTTAATATCTTAATCTCTGATGCACTCTTAATCAAGCGTAACTTTTCAAGAATGCCTGAAACAGGAACCAATTCAGCTTTTACAACGCTTTCATATATTTTGTAATCCGTAAATGTCATATGATCTTGTTCAAATGCAAGCTTTTTAATTCCCATCTTTTCTGCCTGCTCAGCTACTTCTTTATAGATAGGACCAGTATGCTGTACAATTTCAAAGCCTTCACATTGATTAGCAGCCTGTTCCATGTAGCGAAAATCTGTTATGAACTTTGCTCTTTCTCCACTTATTAGCACAACTCCAGCAGATCCAGTAAAATTACTTATGTATCGTCGATTGTATTTGCTTGTAATGACGATTCCGTCAACACTTGCTTCTATTAAAGCATTTCGCAATTTTTTTAATTTCTCCATATTTCCCTCTCCCTTTCGTTATTATCTACTATTATTTGTATGTAATTGTATGGGAAAATACTATTTCCTCCAAACAATGTTTAACCTACTAGCAGTAAGAATGGTTATCTAGAATAGTTTATCACAAAAAAAATTATCCTTCACTATTCGAAATAGTTGAATTACTTTTCCTATGTTTTAAATTTTTTGTTCGAATCTCGTTTTCTTCATAGGATATCGTATAACCAACAAACACACCATATAATACATAAAGACAAACGGAGGTAATCAATGTATCCCTTTTTATTTTTAAGAACGGATCCATACTTGGAAATATTGGGTTTAATACAATAAATACAAGTACGAATAAAACTAGACCAAACCCTATTCCTACCCATATTTTCTTGAATTTTCTTAAGAGAAGATAATAAATAAATGCTGCCGCTATTGAAAATACTCCAATAACCCCAATGCTAATGCTGGTCCCCAATCCTCTTCTTTTCCAGTCGCCAAGCGCCCAAGGTTCTAAAATTACATTTAGTCGAATATCCGTAAAATTCAGGTAGTATGCAATATATCCGATTATTGCCCAAAAAACCCCTCCAAATATACCAGTCCAAATAACTAATGCAATAAACGACATTGGCTTAACAATTTTGCTTTCTTTTTTTTCCGAATTGTTTTTTTGATTATCATTACTCATTTTCAGTACCTCCATTTATTATGCTGCCCCAGTCATTTATTATTTTGCTTCGAATAATAATAAAACAGGAAACATTTTTATGTATGACGGTTGACATCACCTTTTGTTCATACTGCCGTATACACTTTATAGTATCACCGATATCGTTATCTTCATTCCTGATTGGAATAGGGACAATGGAAGATATTAACGTGTTAATGCTAGTTGTTTTTCAATATTTTTAGTAATATAGAAGTAGGGTATAGTACAGCAATAGAAATTATCTTCTTTTATAATCAAACAACAAATAAAGAGATTCTTTAGACATTCGCTGTGTCCCACCTAATATAATCAGAGGTTGGTGTACGTATTCATGGCTAATAAGCAAAAACCAATTTATGGAGGGCAAGCTGTAGTAGAAGGTGTAATGTTTGGAGGAAAACATCATTATGTCACTGCTATTAGACGTAAAGATCAATCAATTGATTATTTTCACCTCCCAAGAAAACAGAATGAGAAACTGGCAAAATTAAAAAAGATCCCCTTTTTGCGTGGAATTATTGCAATAGTGGAAGCAAGCGGAAATGGTACAAAGCATTTAAACTTTTCTACAGACCGTTATGATGTAGATCCTTCAGAGGATTATAAAATAGAAGAAATAGAGCCGACGAAATTGTCTATGATACTAGGAGTAGCGGCACTTGGTGTTCTTTCTTTTTTATTTGGTAAATTTATTTTCACATTAGTGCCTGCATTTTTAGCTGCAATGCTGCAGCCAGTTATTAGTGGGCATTTTGCACAAATCTTATTAGAAAGCTTATTTAAATTGCTCCTCCTCATTGGATATATTTATTTTGTTTCGTTAACACCGCTGATAAAAAGGGTATTCCAATATCATGGTGCAGAACATAAAGTAATAAATTGCTATGAAAACGGGCAGGAGCTGACTGTTCGGAATGTTCAAAATCACTCCCGTCTGCATTATCGATGTGGAAGCAGCTTTATTTTATTTACTGTTTTTGTCGGTTTATTTTTATACTTATTATTCCCAACCGACTCTCTTTTGGAAAGAATGTTAAGCAGAATTGCTTTAATTCCAGTTGTATTAGGAATTTCATTTGAAGTCCTTCAAATAACTAATAAGGTGAGAAATTTACCAGTTTTAAAATATTTAGGCTTGCCAGGACTATGGCTGCAGCTCTTAACAACAAAAGAACCAAGTGATGAACAAGTAGAAGTAGCCATTCTTTCCTTTAAAGAGCTTTTGAGATGTGAAGAAGAAACAAATTCGAAAGAACAGTCTATATAGACTGTAAAAGAAGGTTCGTCTTCCTTCCTTTACAAAAAAAATTAATTAAAATGGTAGCAACTTAATCAAATTTGAATAAACTTTTTATAATTACCGTTTAAAAAGTAATAAAAATGCTCATCATGCTTTTAGGGAGGTGGCTTTTTTGAAGAATCGAATTTCATTAGTAGTCATCAGTATTGTCATTTTATTTGCCATGTATGGATTAGTAAGTAAGGTATTGCTGAATCCTAGTGAATTGATAAAAAATCTTGCCTTTTTTTTAGTGGTTGGTTTTGCCATTTGGTTGATAATACGAAGAACTAATAAAGCTAACCCCGAAAAAAAAGAGCAAAGGGCATTTATAAAGGCTGCAAAAAAATCAAAAAAACGACTGCAGTATAAAGAAAAAACAACCCCCAAAAAAATAACTGGCAAAACTACTGCTACTTTAAAATCCAAAAAACATAAACGAAGTACAAGTGCCGCCCACTTGACGGTTATTGAAGGAAAAAAGGGCAAAAAAAAGAATCGAGCTTCTTTCTGAGAAGCTCTCATGCTGTCGAAAAAATCTCGACAGTTTTTTTATGTTCTTTCCAGTCAAAGATCCTCCGATGTACAGGATGTATAAGTGCCGATATTGCCACACGACGTGGCGTTTTTAATCGGCCATTTTGCACGCCGATGAACAAGGCGCTTTCGCTTTTCTATTGTCCAGCTACTGTGCCTATCGGCTATCAAACTTCTGATCTTTTCCCTACGATAAGTCAACATCGAATCCCTTCGCTCTTCGTGTTTCCTTTATCTCAGTCATAGATCTTCCAGTTTGCACGCCGATGAACAAGGCGCTTTCGCTTTTCTATTGTCCAGCTACTGCGCCTATCGGCTATCAAACTTCTGATCTTTTCCCTACGAAGTCAACATCGAATCCCTTCGCTCTTCGTGTTTCCTTTATCTCAGTCATAGATCTTCCAGTTTGCACGCCGATGAACAAGGCGCTTTCGCTTTTCTATTAATACGTCCATTTTTTAAAGAAATTAATGGCACATTCTCTTCCTAATTGAATTAATTCTTCTTTCTTTTCCGGTGTAACTGAAAATTCTGTTGAAACGATTCCTTCTGTTGGAATAAATATTATGTTTTTTGCATGCTTTCTTGATATATAGCGGGAATCATGGGCATCCTTCATCGTTTCAAACATTGCTCCAAATAATTGAATGGCATTCTTTATTTGATGCTTTGGATGTTCCGAAAGATGATGACTTAGTTTTACCCCTAATACTGGTCTTGTCTTTAAATCATTCTCTTGGTCAAAAAGCCAAATTGGAAAGTTACTTAACACGCCTCCATCCACAATAACACTTTTACTGCTGCCTAATTTTACTGGTTCAAAAAAATAGGGTAAACTGCAGCTCATTCTGATCGCTTTTGCAATAGAAAAAGAAAGTGGATCAACTCCATATTTAGGGAGATCATCCGGCAATACAACCATCTCTCCATTCGTTATATCGGAGGCTATAAACCTTAATGTCTGTGGAGGGATATCGGCAAATGTACGCAAGCCTTTTGCTGCCAATTTTTCCGTCAGCCATTTTTCTAATTCATTCCCTTTATAAAGCCCTAATTTCCAATAAATAAATAACCATTTGGCGAAAGGAAAAGGAATAAGCAGCTTTCGTTCATCCAAAAAAGATGCTACATCCAGATCTTTCAATAGATCTTTTATTTCGTCACTAGTATATTTTGCAGCAATAAATGCCGAAACAATGCTTCCTGCACTTGTTCCTGCAAGTCTTGAAAAATGAAAACCTTTTTGTTCAATAACCTCATATGCACCAATTAACGCAAGCCCTTTAATCCCTCCACCTGAAAACACCCCGTCTATGTACATTGAGACACTCTCCTTTATTTCGTGCATTGATACACTTTAATCAGAAGCTCCCCAAAATAGTACAGATTTATTATTCTTTTTCTAGACGAATTCCTCAACCCAATGTAGGTATTCGTACATATGCTAAATGGAAATAAAAAAACAGAGGAGGGCTTATATAATGAATCATTCGCTTTATAATCAAGAAGATTCCAGAAGAATTGGCCATGGATTTGGAGGTTTGGGGAGACCTGGCTTTGGTTTTGGGAGACCTGGCTTTGGTTTTGGGAGACCTGGTTTTGGATTAGGAGGAGCTTTAGTTGGTGGATTGGCTGCTGCTGCTCTTTTAAGACCTTATTATTATCCATATTATCCATATTACCCTTACTATCCGTATCCCCCATATCCGTACCCATATTATCCATATGGTTATGGATATTAATCATGAACTATCACTGCCATTTGCCTTAAAATAAAGTAAACTTCCATCAGTGGGGGTCTTACTGCCCGTTAAGAGTGGATAAATATACGACGAGAAGGACGGTAAATAAGAGAATTCTTTCTCTTAACTACCGTCCTTCTATTATTAAGTAAAATATGCCACTTCTGCTTTTGGGAAAAATTCGCTTACATATCGGCGAATAGTTTCTTCCATATCTTTTGCTTCATCATCTTTATATACATATTTTCCGATCCCATATCTTCCCCATTTATATTTTCTTTTTTCTTCATCCATCTCCAGCTTAGTTTTTGGGTAGCGTTTTGCAATAACTTTTTTAGCTGGTTTCGTAAAACGATGCTGAATTAACTCAAACGTTAAGTCGTTTACCTTCGTATCCTTTAAACTATTAGCCAACCTTTGAAATAATTCATAATATCCTTCTCTCCAGTCTACATGCAAATAAATCGGCGCCACGATAAAACCTAATGGATACCCTGCATTTGCAACCTTTCTTGCAGCTTCTAATCGTTCATCAAAAGAAGAAGTACCCGGCTCAAAGTTTTTTATTACATATCGTGAATTCACACTAAAACGGAACCTTGTTTTCCCATTATGTTTGGCGTCCAATAGATGGTCTACATGATGATATTTTGTTACAAAACGCAGCTGCCCTTTTTCTGATTTCCCAAAATGTTCAATGGTTTTCTTTAAAGAATGCGTTAGATGATCAAGTCCTACTATATCAGAAGTACATGCCGCTTCGAAGCGAGTAATTTGATCTCCCCTCTCTTCGATATAAGCATCTGCCTGTGCAAATATATCTTCTAAATTTACATATGTTCTTATATACGGCTTGCTTCCTAGTGTGGTTTGCAAATAACAATAATGGCAATGGCCCATACAGCCAGTTGCTAGAGGAATAGCGTATTCAGCTGAAGGCTTGGAGGTTTCAAACTTTAATGTTTTTCGTATTCCAATCACCAATGTGGACTTGGCATTTCGATATTGCTGCAATTCATTATTCCCTGGTATGCCCCGTACTTGATTGTGGGAAGTGGTTTCCTTAATTTCTAAGCCCATTTTTTCGAATTTTTCTTTTAAGTCTCTGCCTAAAGAATATTCTAATGCTTTTGGCTCTATATAAACTAACTGGGGTACAAATGGTTTCATGGAAGTAATCATGCTCCTTTCATCAGGTATTTTTAATCTATGTAGTATTAATGTGAGCTAAAATAAAAAAAAAAGACAGGGAAATATCCCCATCCTTTCTAGGTCATTTTTATAATCCGCATTTTAATTGGGTATTGCAATTTGTACATGTATTGCATCCCCCGATTTCCTCAACTACCCCTTTTCGGCAGACAGGACATGTATCCCCTATCTCGGATCCAATAGTAACTTTGGTGGATCCTAATTCATTAATTGTATCAACTAATACAACATGCGGTTTATTTTCATTTTGTTCGCTTTTCACTTCATCAAATGTATTATCTTCAGCTTTTAATGTCAGCACTTGACTGTCACGAGAACCGTCTACGTATACTGTTCCGCCTTTTGCTCCGCCACGGTATAATCTTTCATAAACCTTTTGCACTTGTTCCACACTGTATCCTTTTGGTGCATTTACCGTTTTACTGATCGAACTGTCAATCCATCTTTGAATAATGCATTGTACGTCTGCATGCGCTTCAGGAGCTAAATCCATAGCAGCAACAAACCAAGCTGGAAGATTATTTGGATCAGCATCTGGATTTTCATCTAAATATTCTTGGACGATATCTGCTTTTACTTCGATAAACTTGCCAAGTCTTCCGCTTCTAAAATAGGAAAAAGAGAAATACGGCTCAAGACCAGTTGATACGCCAACCATTGTTCCTGTACTTCCAGTTGGTGCAACTGTTAATAAATGAGAATTGCGAATACCGTATTGTACAATATCCTGTCGAATATCTTCTGGCATTTTTTTCATATACCCTGTTTCTATAAATGCTTTGCGAAGATTCTCTTCTGCTTCTTCTGACTCTGCAGTTAAAAACGGGAAGCTCCCTTTTTCTTTCGCAAGCTCAACAGAAGCTCTGTAAGCCGTTATCGCAATTGTTTCGAACACTTTGTCTACAAGAATATTTCCTTCTTCAGAACCATATTCTGTTTCACAGTAAATTAGTAAATCGTGCAGTCCCATCACACCCAGTCCTACACGTCGTTCTCCAAGTGCCTGCTTTTTATTTTCAGCAAGGAAGTATGGCGTTGCATCGATAACATTATCCTGCATTCGCACGCCTATTTCTACTGTTTGCTTTAACTTCTCAAAATCCACTGTTTTTGTTTCTTTATCTGCCATTTCCGCTAAATTTACAGCTGCCAAGTTACATACACTAAACGGTGCAAGAGGCTGCTCGCCGCAAGGGTTTGTTGCAACTACTTTTTGTCCGTAGCTCTGCGCATTCGTCATTTCGTTTGCATTATCAATGAAGAAAATACCAGGCTCAGCAGAATATGTTGCACAAATATTAATCAAATTCCATAATTCTTTTGCTTTTATTTTACGATATACTCTTACAGCATAGCCTTTATCTTCCCATTCTCTCACATCGCCAAATTTATGCCATTCACTATTGTAGTCTTCCATCTCTTTAGAAGAATATTGCTCTACATCAGGGAAACGAAGTTCATATTCCTCATCCTCTTCTACTGCATCCATAAACTCTTTTGTTAAACAAACAGAGATATTAGCACCCGTTAAAAATTCAGATTGATGTACAGAGTAGTTTCCTCCGGCTGTTAATTTCCCCTGTGCTTCTTTGATAATTTCATCGTTGAATCCGCCTTGTCCAGGAATCTCTTTATAACGAATGATACCTTGATACATAGCTTTTTCTGCTTCCGTTAACGGAGTGAATTTTAATTTTTCTTTCGCATATTTTTTAATGGTTTCATCCTTTGTATTTTCAATTAAGAATCGTAAAATACGAGGATTCTGCATTTTAGAAATAATAAACTCGATAATGTCCGGATGCCAGTCCGCCAACATGATCATTTGTGCTCCCCTGCGGGATCCACCTTGTTCCACAAGATGAGTCAATTTTGCAATATCATCCAGCCAAGATACGGATCCAGAAGATTTTCCATTCACTCCTTTAGCCAGCGTATTGCGAGGTCTTAATGTCGATCCATTTGTACCTACTCCACCGCCGCGACTCATAATTTCCATTACTTGCTTGCGGTGTTCTGAAATTCCTTCTCTTGAATCTTGAACAAATGGCATAACGTAGCAGTTGAAATATGTTACATCTGTTCCTGCGCCTGCACCGTACAACACTCTTCCTGCAGGAATAAAATTCAAGTTTACTAATTCTTGATAAAATTTCTCAAACCATTCTTTTCGTTTTTCTTCTGTTTTTTCAACAGAAGCAAGCCCTGTTGCATTTCTTTTCGCAATCTGCTCATAAAAAATTTCCAATGGTTTTTCAATAACATCCAATGAACGAAGAATAATGCCCGTTTCTGCTTCTTCTCCTTCTAATACCCCTCTAAATTCGTCGTCAACAAGTACGCTTGCCATTTTTGTATTCTGATGGATTTCTTGAATAACCCCAAGCCCTCTCGCAGGAAACTTTGGATCCTCTTTAATGGTCAACACAACAAAATCACCAGATGCCAGCGTAGCCTTTTCTGTATCTTTAAAGGTATAGCGATCAAGCATTACAAGGCGGGAAACTCCTTTATATGCAATTTTCATATCTGGAGTTATAGGATGAACTTCTGGAAATAATTTAATATCTTCATTTAACTTTTCGTGATTTATTTTCAAGCCTTCTTTTAACAGTACTGACATTCACACAACCCCTTTGATTTTATCCTGCTATTAAGAGATAACATTATTCATGTGTTTGTACTTTTAATCAATAGTTATCTAGCATTTTTCTATTTGCATAGTATATACCCTTAAAGTATCATACCAAACTTTTTAAATCAATATATAGTACTCATCTTCAAAAACATTAACAACATATAGTGTTAAATCCATAAAAACTGATTTTGTCAAACGAGAAAAAAAATAGATTTTAAAGAAAAAAAGAGAGATAAACAGATTTAATCACGTAAAGAACTAAAATTCGTCATTTTTCACACTTGCACTATTATATAACGCTTAATAACTTGATATAAATAGAATCCCGACAAAAAAACGAAAAAAATATTTTTCGACATGACTATCTCTTTTCTTTTTTAGACAAATTTCGCTGTTCTGGCAAAAAGAAAAGAGCACTATTTGAGCACTCATCCTTTCTAATTGGCCATTAATAGAAAATTATTATTATCGGCGGAAATTCCATTCATCGTTTTCATATCTTTCTTTTGCTAATTTTTCTACATGATTTAATTGTTCTTCTGTCAGTTCATATGGTTCTAAATCAATCTGAAGACCTTCTTCAAATCCCTTTTTAAAGGCTGTTTTTGCCATATCAATCGTGATGTTTTTTGTTGTTAAATTATTTATAGCAACTGCTTTTTCTTTAAATGCTTTTTGCATTCTTTCTTTTACTCTTTCATTTGGATACTTAAACAATTGAAATAACTTGTCTTCGTCTAAATCCAAAAGAATAGAACCATGCTGTAGGATGACTCCTTTTTGCCTGGTTTGGGCGCTCCCGGCGACCTTTCTTCCCTCGACAACGAGTTCATACCAGCTCGGGGCATCAAAACAAACAGCCGACCTCGGATTTTTCAAACTGTTTTTTTGTTCTTCTGTTTTTGGTACAGAAAAGTATGCTTCCAATCCTAATAGATGAAAACCTTTCAGAATTCCTTCGGAAATAACTCGATAAGCTTCTGTAACGGTTTTAGGCATTTCTGGATGATCTTCTGAAACAATTACACTGTATGTTAATTCATGTTCATGAAGCACTCCTCTGCCTCCAGTTGGTCTTCTTACAAAACCAAGATCCAACTCTTTCACAGCTTCCATATTAATTTCTTTTTCCACTTTTTGAAAATATCCAATGGAAAGTGTCGCAGGATTCCATCCATAAAATCGAATGACTGGAGGGAATTCCCCAGTAGAATGCCATTCTAATAGCGCTTCATCTAATGCCATATTAAAAGAAGGTGAACGATTTCCCGTATCAATAAATCTCCATGTTTCTCTTGCCATCTATACCCCTTCTTTACTATAAAATTATGTATGCTAATCAATGTTTAAGTCTATCAAAAAGGAGAAAAGATGAAAAGCAAGTTGACCTCTTTCCCATTTATTTCTACTCAAAATCATCATTTTCATTTAAACAAAATAGTCATAGGCTCATTTGGAGTAAACTCATCGGATAGAGATGTTAACGCTTGCTAATGAAAAGAAACTTTTCATCTGAAAGGAAAGTATTTTCTTTACTACAGCAAGTCATCACTTATATAATAGAAGAAGTGCAAGTTATGGAAGGGAGAAATGAGCAGTGCAACCGATTTATACGCTTCTAGTGATTGTAGCAGCAGTTATCGTTTATACGGTATCTAAATGGTTTTATCAACGAAGAATAGTGAAAACAATAACCGAAGAAGAATTCCGCCAAGGATACAGAAAGGCACAATTAATAGATGTAAGAGAGCCTAATGAATTTGAAGCAGGTCATGTTCTTGGAGCAAGGAATATCCCATTATCTCAATTAAAAATGAGAAAAGGAGAAATACGCCCGGATAAACCAGTATATTTATACTGTCAAAATGGCATGCGCAGCGGAAGAGCTGCCGAATTTCTGCACCGCAAAGGCTATAAACAGCTTTCTCAGCTGCAAGGCGGCTTTAAAAAATGGTCTGGAAAAGTAAAATCAAAAAAATAATTAATAACCTGCTTGTAACGGTTATTCCATATAGTAAATAGAGGGCATTCGTTAGGAATCCCTCTATTTGTCTGTTTGAAAACAGCATTTTTCCATTCAAAGTACTCAAAAAGCCTGAACGGCTATCCACAATTAATATAATTGCACATAGTATTCAGGCTTTTTCAATAATGAAATTATATCCCCCAGCCTCTTACTCTTTATGCCTTCATATAGCGGAGCACTGGTTTTCTGGCAGCCAATGTCTCATCCAGTCTGCCAATAACTGTTGTATGAGGCGCTTCCTGCACCACTTCCGGCGTCTCTTCTGCCTCTTTTGCAATTTGTATCATTGCATCAATAAATTGATCTAAGGTTTCCTTCGATTCCGTTTCAGTAGGTTCAATCATAATACACTCTTCCACATTAAGCGGGAAATAAATCGTTGGCGGATGATAGCCAAAATCAAGAAGTCTTTTCGCAATATCCAGTGTACGAACACCAAGCTTTTTCTGACGATTTCCGCTTAAAACAAATTCATGTTTACAATGACGATCGAATGGAAGATCGTAATATTCTGCCAATCTTCTCATCATATAATTCGCATTTAAAACAGCATTTTCTGTTACAGCTTTTAAACCGTCTGGACCCATGGAACGAATATAAGTATATGCACGTACATTGATGCCAAAGTTTCCATAAAAAGGTTTTACGCGACCAATAGACTGTGGGCGATTGTAATCAAAAACAAATTCTTCTCCACTTTTTATTAAGATTGGCTTCGGCAAATATGGAATTAAATCTGCTTTTACTCCTACTGGTCCTGATCCTGGACCACCTCCGCCATGTGGGCCTGTAAAGGTTTTATGCAAGTTTAGATGAACAACATCAAATCCCATGTCTCCAGGTCTTGCTTTCGATAATACGGCATTTAAATTAGCACCGTCATAATACAATTTTCCACCAGCGCTATGAACGATATCTGCCATTTCAAGAATATTTTCTTCAAATAATCCAAGCGTGTTTGGATTTGTCAGCATTAGGGCAGCTGTATCGGCTCCCACTACACGTTTTAGATCCTCTAAATCCACTAATCCATCTTCGTTCGACTTAACAGTGATGGTTTCAAATCCAGCCACTGTAGCAGATGCTGGATTCGTACCATGAGCAGAATCAGGAACAATCACTTTTGTACGGTTTGTATCCCCATTTGCTTCATGATAAGCACGTATCATCATTAACCCAGTCCATTCACCATGGGCACCTGCAGCTGGCTGAAGAGTTACTTCGTCCATACCAGTGATTTCCACTAAATGCTGCTGCAGGTCATACATAAGCTCTAATGCACCTTGAACAGAACTTTCATCTTGCAGCGGATGAATGTGGGCAAATCCATTAAAACGGGCAACATTTTCATTGATTTTCGGGTTGTATTTCATTGTACAAGATCCTAAAGGATAAAATCCCGAATCAAGACCGTGGTTTCTTTTCGATAAAGCCGTATAATGGCGCATAATATCTAATTCGGAAGCTTCCGGAAGTTCAGGACTGGTCTCACGTACATAATCATTTGGCAAAAGATCAGACAATGCAATTTCAGGAACATCCATTTCTGGCAGACTATAGCCGATACGTCCAGGTGTACTGCTTTCAAATATTAATGCTTGATGTTGATTATGCATGATACTCCCCCAATTCTTTCACAAGTTCATCTATTTCCTCTTTTGTTCTAAGTTCTGTTACCGCAATAAGCATATGATTTTCTAACTCTGCAAAGTCTCTGCCTAAATCATATCCTCCGATTATTCCTTTTTGAAGAAGTTCTTTATTGACAGCAGAAACTGGTGCTTTGCAATTTACAATAAATTCATTAAAAGAATATCCGTCCAATTCAATGGGAAAACCTGCTTCTTTAAATTTCGTTTTTGCATAATGAGCTTTTTGCAAATTAGCAGCCGCCATTTCTTTCACACCATTTTTGCCAAGAGCTGTCATTGCCACAGATGCAGCAAGTGCGTTTAAAGCCTGATTGGAACAAATATTGGAAGTAGCTTTATCTCGGCGAATATGCTGTTCACGAGCCTGCAATGTAAGTACAAAGCCTCTTTTCCCTCCATCATCTACTGTTTGACCAACCAAACGGCCAGGAACTTTTCGCATTAGCTTGGAAGTTACAGCAAAATATCCACAATGTGGACCTCCAAATGCTGCTGGAATGCCAAAAACTTGCGCATCTCCAACCACGATGTCTGCTTTAAAATTACCTGGAGGAGTTAAAATTCCTAAAGAAAGTGGATTGCTGGATACAATAAACATCGCTTTATGAGAATGAATCACTTCTTCCAACTCTTTTAAAGGCTCTATTCTTCCAAAAAAATTAGGATATTGAATCATAACAGATGCTACCGTTTCATCCATTAATTCATTTAATGCATCGATATCGGTGACTCCATCTTTATATGGAATTTCTACCACATCGATGTATTGCCCTTTTGCATAAGTTTTTACTACTTCCTTTGCTTCTGGGTGGACAGCACTTGAGACAAGAATTTTTTTTCTTCTTGTAGATCCAGCACTTAGCATTCCAGCTTCAGCAAGAGCAGTTGCTCCATCATACATGGAAGAATTCGCTACATCCATCCCCGTCAGTTCACAAATCATTGTTTGAAATTCAAAAATCGCTTGCAATTCTCCTTGCGATATTTCCGGCTGATAGGGTGTATAAGCCGTATAAAATTCGGAGCGGGAAATCACATGATCAACAATTACAGGAGAATAATGATCATATACACCAGCTCCTAAAAAAGAGACATTTGATTTTACATCTGCGTTTTTTTGTGCAAGCTTGCTTAATTCTTTTAAAAGTGCTGATTCACTTTTAGCAGGTTTAATCTTGTATTCTCCTTGAAAACGAACTCTTTCTGGAATATCTGTAAAAAGCTCCTCCACAGAGTCTACTCCAATACTTTCTAACATGGCTTTTTGATCTATATCTGTCATTGGTAAGTAGCGATGCTTCATCCTGTTTACTCCTCCTAAATTAAGCTTTTGCTTTTTTATAAAATGGTGTTGCAACAACCTTTGCTTTTACAAATTTCCCTCTGATCTCCACGTCTATTTCATTATCAAGCACAGCTTCTTTTTTCTTCACCAAAGCGAGGCCGATACTTTTCTTTAAGGTTGGAGACTGCGTTCCCGTAGTTACTTCACCAATTTCTTCTCCTTGTGAAAACACTTTATATCCATGTCTTGGAATGCCTCTGTCCAACATTTCAATTCCTATTAATTTACGTGGAATTCCATTTTCCTTTTGTTCTGTTAATGCTTTTTTTCCAATAAAATTTTCATTTTTATTTAATTTTACAGCAAAGCCAATTCCAGCTTCTAATGGGGAGATATCTGCTGATAATTCCTGTCCATAAAGTGCAAGTGTCGCCTCAAAGCGCAATGTGTCTCTAGCACCTAAACCGCATGGAAGCACCCCTTCTTCTTTCCCAGCCTTCAATATTTCTTTCCATAAAAACTGCGCATCGCTGCTGCTGCAATATAATTCAAATCCATCTTCACCTGTGTATCCAGTTCTTGATAAAAGCACTTCCTTTCCAACAAGGAGCTGTTTTTGCTGGAATTGGAAATAACCAATCGAAGCTGTATCAATCCCTGGATTCAATTTTTTTAAAATATCATCTGCGAGTGGACCTTGAAGTGCTAATTGGGCAAAATCTTCTGACAAATTAGTCAATTCAACCTGTTCCTTTGCATGTTTAGTTAACCAAGCAAAATCTTTTTCGATATTGGATGCATTAACAATTAACAAATAGTGATTTTCCGCCAATTTATACGTTAATAAATCGTCAACAGTACCACCAGTTTCATAACACATTGCAGAATATTGAGCGCCGCCGATTTTTATTTTTGACACATCATTTGTCAACATTTTTTGTAAAAAAGCAAGGCTGTCTTTCCCTTTTACTTCAATTTCTCCCATATGGGAAACATCAAATAAACCAGCTTTTGTTCGAACGGCTTCATGTTCCTCTTTTATACTTGAAAATTGAACTGGCAAATCCCATCCGCCAAAATCAATTATTTTCCCTCCATATTCTTTATAAAGGTCAAACAAAGGTGTGCGTTTTTGTGAAGTCATCCTCTTTCAGCTCCTCTTTGAGATTATTATCTATTGAATTTAACAGGAGGTTTCTTGTTTTTTAAAAATTTTCATTAAAATAGGACAGAAACCTCCCTTATAAATTAAGTAAGGTCTCTGTCCTTGCACCTGAAAGTTTACCGCTTTAAGCGGCTGTCCCCTTTGGTGGCTGTTACTTTATACAGCACTCTCCAGAGCTGCGTCAAAATAGAGTTCTTTTGCCTGAGAGATTCACAAATCAAATTGCTTGCTCCTTCGGCGCTACAAACGTAGTCTCTCCCCTATTTCTCATCCGCATTATAAAATTGTCTCAATTGGTCATACTATTACTATCTATCTTAAATACACTTTCTATTATCTCGATAAAAGACGATTATTCATTCATACTTTTATAGATTTTGTTCACTTTTTACAACAAAAAACGTCATTTTGTGACAAATTTCAAAACTTTTTACACTTTCATCCTAACATCAAGAGGAAAATCAGGCAATAACTTTTTTTACTTTTTATTAGATTACATGAACGAAACACATCCATCTATTATCTCGAAATAATTTTTTAATAAATAAGTTAATCTTTTTATGAAGTAATGCCGAACTACAAAGCGAATATCAATGCCTGATGGAATAGAAAGGACGATACGGAATGACAATTCAAATAAATTTTGACCATTCATGGAATGATGAATTATTAAAACGAATGACAGATGATGGTCCTTGGGCAAATTGGGAGCTTTTCAAGCTCTCCCTTGAAGTAGAGCAGCATACGATTATTCCTGAATTCGAAGGACTCCAGGCACCTAAACATTTATCTGATTTAACTCCCCTTCCTCATCAGCTGGAAGTGGCAAAAAAAGTAATAGAAGATATGAATGGGAAAGCGATTTTGGCGGATGAGGTTGGTCTCGGCAAAACAATTGAAGCAGGTCTTATTTTAAAAGAATATATGATACGTGGACTTGTAAAAAAAGTCCTTATTCTCGTGCCTGCTTCCCTTGTAACACAATGGGCTATAGAGTTGAATTCAAAATTTTATATACCAGCTGTGTTGCAAAGAAAAAGTTATGTTTGGGATCAATGCGATATTGTTGTATCTTCCATCGATACTGCTAAAAGAGAACCACACCGGGAAATTATCTATAATCAAGATTACGATTTAGTCATCATTGATGAAGCACATAAATTAAAAAATAATAAAACAAAAAACTATGAATTTGTACAAAATTTAAAAAAGAAGTTTTGTCTTTTATTAACTGCCACTCCTATCCAAAACCGCATAAGCGAAATCTTCAACCTAGTTTCTTTACTTAAACCTGGTCACTTAGGTAATGAATCTACTTTTTATGAAAAATATAAAAAAGATTCCCGTTCTATTAACGATGATGAACACTTGAAGGAATTAGTGAACAAAGTGATGATTCGCAATCGAAGAAGTGACACTGGCATTGAATGGACAAAACGTATAGTGGAAGCAGTTACGATTGATTTTTCTAAAGAAGAAAAAGAACTGTATGATACAATCGAACAGTTAAAAAATAGTCATCAGGAAGCAAATGCAGGAAGAAATCCCTTTTCAATGATTACATTGCAAAGGGAAGCTTGTTCAAGCAGAGAAGCAGTCTACTATACGCTGCAGAATATGCTGAAAAAAGCAGAAAATCCATCTTCACAGCTAACTAATAATATTCAATTGCTTATGAACAAGGTAGAAGCCATTACTTCTAATTCGAAAGCAGATAAAGCATTGGAATTAATTAAAAACATAAATGATAAAGTCATTATTTTCACCGAATATCGTGCAACCCAGCTCTATTTACAATGGTATTTAAAACAACATGGAATTACATCTGTCCCCTTTAGAGGCGGTTTTAAAAGAGGAAAAAAAGATTGGATGAGGGATTTATTTCAAAACCATGCACAAGTTTTAATCGCAACAGAAGCTGGTGGAGAAGGGATCAATCTTCAATTTTGCCATCATATTATTAATTATGATTTGCCGTGGAATCCAATGCGTCTAGAACAAAGAATTGGCAGAATCCACCGCTTAGGTCAGGAAAAAAATGTAATGATTTATAATTTTGCTATTAAAAATACTGTAGAAGATTATATTTTAAAATTATTATATGAAAAAATTCATTTATTTGAGAAAGTAATTGGCGATTTGGATGATATTTTAACAAAATTAGAATTTGGCAATATGGATGACTATATGATTGACATTTTTTCTAACTCTCGTTCAGAAGGAGAAATGAAAATAAAAATGGACAATTTAACAAGCATGATTGAATTTGCACAAAATCTAAAGGATGGTGAGCAATATGAAGCAGCAGGAAATTCATCAATTTCTTGAACGTTTTTTTCAATCAAATGATTGCGAACTAATTGAAAACAAACCTGGCTATATGGTGGTGCAATTGACAATCGATTTGGATAAAGAACTGATGAATCGTCCCTTTTATTGGCACTATCTCGAAAAAACAGGCGGTACTCCAAATCCTGCAAAATTAACATTAATTACAAACCCAAACATTGCACCAAAAGATTTAAAAGGTGAGTTAATTCATTTTGGTTCACCACGGCTCCATCAATTATTTGCTTGTTGTAAAAAGCTTTCTGGCTATATTCGCCTATATGAAAATATCGAAGGAAAAATGCAGCAGCATACACCTTTAAAGCCATGGCTCAATATCAATATGAAAATATCCTATCAGTGTGATCGAAAGAGAGATGTTTATCAATCTATAGGCCTTCAGCTTATTAACGGAACGATCGTGAATGATTTTCAAGACAGAATAGAAAAACTTTCTTTATCTGCTAAAATTCCTGATTATGCCTTTACCTTATCCCCATTAATTATGCCTAAAAGCGGAATAACAAGAATTGAAACAACCATTAGTCAAACATTATTGGCAGAAGATCATACTTGGGCAGAAGAAGCGAAACAAAGATGGACAAAGGATTTACATTTATTGGAGCATTTTTACGAAAATAACGAAGAGCCATCCGAAAGTTTAGAAACGGAAAAATTAGCATTAAAAGAGCAGTATGAACCCAATATTAATATCTCAATAATCAACGGCGGATTCTTTTACTTAGCAACAGAAGCTATATAAGATAAAAGCTGCTTATTCGAAATAGATGTTTCGAATAAGCAGCTTTCCTTTTATTACCTAATTTTACTCTTCTGTTTTTTTACACTTGCAGCAATTACATATGGCAATATGCCAAACCAACGAAGCATAAACGGTTCTTTATTATCTCTGCGTTCTGCTTTTAATTTTTTTCGTTGTTCCTTTGGCTGATCCATATATTGAACAAATGTTTGTGTTAAATATTTTACATAATCATTTGTATTCATATTATCACCTAGTATACTTTTATTTATAGGTTGTCCCATTCTCCTGCACTTTATTCATGTTAGTTGATCTTTTGATCTTTTGATCTTATTACTTTAACTCTAACCATTTTGTCATTTTTTTCTGTTCTTTATCAAAATAACTCATCCCCCATATATGGTAATTAGGGTTTGCTTTAAAGTTATATTCTACTTTTTCCAATGTCGGAGAATATTTCGTAATTTTGTATGAAACTGTTCCATTTGGATAAACATAGCTACCGATTAGAGGAAATTCCTCCCCATTTGACAGTTTTTTTTCTATCACTTTTACTGTACTCATTAAATAATAATCTTGTCTGTATACTGCCTTTGTTTCTTGAACCATCTGTTTTTTATTTAAATAAAGATTAATCATTACAAGAAAAAACGTAGTAAAAAGAATAAATAGACAAAAAGTAATCGGGTAAATAACTCCTTTTTCATTACAAACTGCTTCCTTCAAGCCGTAAATACGACCAAATATGCGCCTCATTTTGCTGATTATAATCATCTTTTATTTTCACCTGCACACCATTCTTTAATTTCGAAAATTGTACAGAAACAACATTCTGCAAAGTTACTTCATGCCCTGTAAAATCAACTCTTCTTCGTATTTTTCCTCCATAAGCTTCATAGATAATATTCTCTCCATCTGCATAAAGAAGCAGCTTATTATTTTCAACTTGAATGCTTTCTGAAATCCTGACTTCTTTTTTTAGTTGACTCACAAATAATTGCCACTCCATATTTTGCAACTCTGCAGCAGCCAATTGTTTTTCTAAAACAAGATGTAAAGTCGGAGGAATAAAGGAAACTATTATCAAAAAGAGAAATAAGGAAAACAGCATATCCAATAATATAACCCCTTTATTGTTCATATTTTTCACAAATTTGCTGTTTTTCTTGAAAAATATCCTCATAAGATAAACAGACCTCCTCATCGCTCGTCCACCATATACTATATGCGACCCCTTTTTTTTCCTCTTCTATATCCTTTTTCTCCTTTTCTTCCACACGAGTGCTTTGTAAATATTCATACAGAAGCTGCACAGATGTCATTTCCTGATCCAACTGCTGAAATTGTTTTAAAAGATGTGTATAAGCAGGAATAAAAAAGAGAGTTAATACTAGCCATACGGATAAGGACAAAAACAACTCAGGCAGGGAAAAACCCTTACAATTCTGTAACATAAAATCTTCCTTCACCAATTTGAACGGTAAATGTATATTTTTTCTTTTCAATAGAAATATAATAAGTGGCAAATTTAGTGACATTTCCATTTGCTACAATAAAAAAAGAAATAGGCTTCAAATCATCATTAATGATTACATTCTTATCGTAATAACGATCTACTATCAGTCCTGTCTCCATATCACCACGAATCGAATAATGCTTTTCCTTTGGATAAAAATAGACAGACAGTTTCATTTGATGAGATAAAGCATAACTTTGTGCATAAAACAAGTCCGACTGCAGTGTTGTAAAAAAATTCTTTTCTTTAACTATTACATGCTGGGGATTAAATAAAAGAAAAGAAATCGAAACAAGAATCATAAAAACGGATAGAGAAACAAACATTTCAATCAATGTAAATCCTCTTTGATTATGGATCATGGTGTGCTTTCTGCAGATACTTCTCCAGTACTGCTAATGACTACAGCTTTCCCGTTCGGACATGTCTTTTGACCTTCCTGGACATATCCTGCATCAGCAAGAGCATCCATATCAACTGGATACTCATTGGTATCCATATAATAGGACTGCACTTCTGCTTGGACCATTTTTATAAAAGCATCACATCCGGTCGTATTAATTTTCGAATTATGTTTCGTGACATTCGGAATAGTGATTAGAAGCAATATGGAAATGACGAGAAGAACGATCATCATTTCAATTAGCGTAAAACCTTTTTCATTTTTCATCTTTTTCTCCTTTCAAAAACCGTCCAAAAGCTGGAACATCGGCAATAATACAGCTAAATAGAGGGAAATAATTAAACCACCGACTAATGCATATAAACTAGGCTGAATAATTTTTATTATTTTATTTACACCATCCTGAAACGTATTAATGCAAAAGGTGCTGAAATAATGAAGCTCTTGATCTAATTTTCCATTTTCTTGACCATGCTGTAAAATTCGCCATAATTCTTTTTCAAAAAAAGGGATAGAGTCAAATGCCTGTTCTAAACGTACACCCATGCGCAGGTTTTCCATTATGACGGTTCCTACCTCAGCAAATATTCGCTGCTGTTTATTTTGCTGAAAAAATTGAAGGCATTCATAAATGGAGAAACCGCTTGATAATAAATAACTTAATTGCAGGGAAATGATATGCGTATTATACAAGGAGAAATAACGGCCTATTAAGGGGATTTGAATAAGCAGATTAAGCTGCGTCATCCTAGTTAAATTCTTAAAAAAGAGAGAATGATAAAGAAGCAGCAGGAAAAGAGCTACAATGATGATAATGCTAGTAGCAGGAATGACTTTTCCAGCCCCAACAACAAGGATCATAAAAATATTTTTCTTTAAATCCATTGATAAAAAAAGACTAGTGAATTGAGGGAGCAGCATATGCTGTACAAATAAGAAGAGAATACAAGTAAATGCAATCAAAAAGATGGGATAAAAGAGGGTATTTTTTATCTTTTTAACTGTCTCTTGTCTGCTTAAAATCATCCCGCTCGCATCTTGAAAGGCTGCTGCAAAACCGCCATGCCGTTCTGCGAAAAATACATAACTGATTATTTGATCGTTAAAATACAGTTTTTTCAAATTTTCATAAAATGATTCACCTCCTTTTAATGAACTTATACATGCCCGAATTTCCTCTTGCTTATAATAGGGCAGGTAATAAAGAGTAGAATGCGCCGCTTCTGAAAGAGAATATCCTCTCTCTAATAGCTCTCCAATACTTTTCAATAATAATGCCTGTTCTGTAAGCGACCATTTATTTTTTCTCATCATCATATACCCATCGTTCATATTCTTGTTCTTTTATAAAACCTAAAGCAATGCCTTTGCAAATATTTTCTGCTAACGTTTTGTGCATTTTATTCGTTTTTATTCCATTATTGTTATGGAGTATTTGTTGAATCTTTTTTCCTGTAATAATTTCAAAAACACTTGCTCTTTTCAGCCTGCCATTTAAGCTGAAGCAATAAGAGGAACACTGATCGCTGCAGAATGGACACACTAGTTCCACTAATCTTTGAGCTGTTACTGCAATCATCGTTTGTTCAATTTCCATTTTATTAATCCCAAATTCTAATAAACGGTGAATAGCACCTTCTGCATCACGTGTATGCATGGTGGTTATAACTAAATGACCTGTTAAAGCTGCCCGAATAGCGATATGAGCCGTTTCCGCATCCCTAATTTCCCCAACCATTATGATATCGGGATCATGGCGCAGAATAGCTTTTAAACCTGTCGAATAGGTAATGCCGGCTTTTTCATTCACTTGTATTTGCAGCACATTTTCTTGTGTTTTTTCAATAGGATCTTCTAAACTGATGACATTTCGATGATAGAGATGAGCATTTTCGTTTAGGAGGGAGTATAAAGTCGTGGTTTTTCCAGATCCTGTTAGTCCGGTATTTAGGGATAATTTTTTTAAAAAGTACTTATTCAGTTTTTTTCCTAGCTAATTTAACTAAAGTTTAAATCTAATATAACTGACTAGTAAATTCATTTACTTTTTTTTACTATAAAGGAAAAAATTTAGTAGAATGTACTATAAGGAGAATAAATTTTATTGATACAAATTAAAAAATGTTAATTAAATAGTTAAGGAGTTATTGATATGAAAATCGATGAAAATAATCCCTCTCTTCAAAGCTTCCCTAAAATATTATTAGATAATGTAGTAAATGGCTATGAGGTCAGTCCTGGAGGGGGAAAGTATGACTATATAGAACTAGATGAAACTATGTTTATTTATGAGGGAGAGTATAAGAGAGTAAATGATTGGCAGAAAGAGAACTCAGATGAGGAATCACCTCATTATGTTCTTAGAGAAACAATAGAAGAAATAGTTTGTGAAAACATTGGAACTCATATCATGAATAAAGGGTTTGTTACTCGTTCTCCTGAAGATTTTATAATTAAAAAACATAATATAGTTTTTAATACCAGAGTTTCATACATATTCTCAGAGGAAACAGACATTTGGAGTTGGGTACCAACATTTTTAGACCTATTTGAAGTATTGGAAGAAGATGATTTTTATTACGACCATTATGAAATAATGAGAGATGTATGTATAGAAGTTTTAAAAGGAAACTACGGGGTTGATGTAAAGATTATCTTAAACAATCATATAATAAATAATGATCCTAATTGTTATTTAGTACTTAAGCATGACGGTAGAAAACGCGAGTTACATCCTATTGTCTTTCATTTACTCCTGAAACAAATAATGATTTCCGAAAAAATTTGCTATCCTAGTTCATTGGGTGCTAAACTCCCATTAAAAGCATTTTATTACATAAAGAAACTAAATATTTTAGACTTTTTAAATGGGCTAAACAATAGTTACAATTGGGATTCTATAGCTAGGAAGCAAAATATTAAAGTTTGGGACCCAACAACACTAAGATAAATAAGGATAGAAAATTTAAGGAAGAGACCATCACATTGGTGGTCTCTTTTCGTGCGTAATAATAAACACATTTAATAAAAATTGACTGTTCTGATGTTTTATTGATAACAGTAACATTTATAATCACTGATTTTTGTTCCTAGTTGTGATTTGCCTTTTATTAAAGAAATATATTAGGAAATTTATGGTACTATAGTTCTAGATGGACTTGAAAAATTGAGGTGTTAGCAATGAATAAATTAACCTTTGGAGAATTAGCTGTAAAAATACTTAAAGAATCAAACCAACCATTAACTGTTGAAGAAATGTGGGAGTATGCTGTAGCAAATCGATATGAAGTATTAGTGGGAACAAAAGGTAAAACTCCATGGAGAACTATGGGGGCTAAAATATATGTAGATTTAAAAGATAACCCTGAAACACCATTCATTAAAATTGATACTAAGCCGAAAAAATTCTTTCTAAAAGAACTACACCAAAACAACTTTGAAAGCAGTGAAAAAAAGCTAGTAGTTGAGGAAGTTAAGCAGATAGTAAATAGAAAGTCTTTATACTCAGAACGTGACTTACACCCTTTCCTATCTTACTTTGTTTATACATATTTAAATGTTTACACAAAAACCATTTATCACGAAAAGTCCTTTAAGCGTTCTTTTAATCAATGGCTACACCCTGACATTGTAGGAATTAACTTTCCTATAGAAGAATGGGAACCAGAGGTATTAGACTTTGGTTTAATTCAGGGTGGCCATTTGTCAAAACTGTACTCTTTTGAACTAAAGAAAGAGTTAGATTTCACCAACATAAGGCAAGCATTTTTTCAAACAGTTTCTAATTCTACGTGGGCTAATGAAGGCTATCTAGTTACTGCTAAGATTTTAAATGATGATGAATTTATGACTGAGTTAAAAAGATTAACAACTTCATTTGGAATTGGAATTATTAAATTAAATGTAGAAGAACCTGATGCCTCAGAAATCTTATTCCCTGCGAAACCAAAAAAAGATATTGATTGGGAAACTGTAAATAAATTATGCAAGGAAAACCCTGATTTTAGTAAGTTCATTAAAAGAATTAGAAATGACCTTAATACTAAAGAAATTATCAGAGAACACTACGATAAGATTTATTCAAGTGAACAGTTATCAGAAAAAATAAAGACTTGTTAGGGAAAAAAAAAGGGGGATCAACAATGGCACTAAGACAACCTGTTGCAGTGAATAAGATAGAAAAACCAGTAATTATTTTTAAGAATGGGATAGAATTAAAAGAATTTCCTTCTATTCAATCAGCTTCAAAATGGTTAAAAGAGTATTGGGGTACTGAACACATTCCTTATAAGCAGATAGAAGGTGGAATATTTTTTAATGAAACATGGTTACACCAAGGGGCTATGTATGCTTTCACAACTGATGAAAATGTTAGATTAGCTAAATTAAAAGAGTTGGGTATTGAGACAGAAAACAAAGATGAAAGTAAAGTTGAACCTACAGGTTTTTGGACATTCTTCTGTAACCCTAAGAAATGGGCTATTGATGATTTCTTAGCTTCAAACAAAGTTGAAGATACATTTTCAATAACTAATTGGCAAAAAGATTGGTTTAGAGAAGGACAATTAGGTGTTATTAGAGTTGGTCACGACTATAGAAATAAAGAACAACTAAATGGTAAACCAAAACTAAAACGTGGAATTTATGCAGTAGTTGAAGTCACTGGTGAACCAATTTATTCTTCAGAAAGAGACGAACACTACTACGAGGAAAGCGATCAAGAAAATTTCAGAGTACCTGTTAGATACATAAGAAACTTATTGAAAAACCCTATATTACTTGAAGAATTAAATTTCGAGGATCATGAATATGATAAGTACTTAGTTGAAGGTTTTCAAGCGTCCTCAATGCCACTAAACCCACAAACGTTAAGAAAAATTTCCATACTTGTAGATAGTCCTAAAAATACCAACACTTTCCCTCTTAAAGTAGGAAATGAATATGCTAGAAAAGACGTTTATAGGGTTTTTAATGTGTCAGAAGAAAAACAAGGCGGTAATTGGAACACTGGTTACACTACCTTTAATAATGACATTTTTATATTCGCCAACATTAACTCTGCTGGACGTACTGGACATGATTATGACAATAAGTTTATTGGTGATGAATTTCAGTGGTTCGGTAAAAATCATCATTCACTATCTACACCAACAATCCAGGCTATGTTAAATCCGAGTGGAAACATTTATATTTTCACACGTGAGGACAGTAGTAATCCGAACTTTGTGTATCAGGGAAACGGTAGAGTTAAAAATTATGAAGATACTAAACCAGTAAAAATCATTTGGGAATTTAAAGATGAAAAAGAAGAATATCCTAATAAAACTACTGAGGAAGTAGATAACCCAGAAAAATATACAGAAGGGGCTACTAAACAAGTATCTGTTAACGTTTATGAACGTAACCCAGTTGCTAGAAGGAAATGTATAGAACATTATGGGTGCAGTTGTGTTGTTTGTAATTTTAACTTTGAAAGAACATATGGCGAATTAGGTAAAGACTTTATTCATGTTCACCACCTTAAAGAATTACACACTATCGGTGAGAAATATGAAGTTGATCCTATTGCTGATTTAAGACCTGTATGTCCAAATTGTCATGCTATGCTTCACAAAAGAAAGCCAGCTTACTCTATTGAAGAATTAAAAAGTTTACTATGAATCTATTTAAAGGAGAGGTTATAAGTGAATTTTAAAAATGACTTTAAAGTGCATAATGAGTGGGATAGAAAAATTTTGAAATCTAGTGAAGGTAAGAACAGATATTATAGGGTTTTCGTTGGTGACGTTACATGGAACGACGGTATTGAAAGGCTAGCTTGTATTGTATTTATTCAACATGGTAATTCTGAAGATTGGAAAACGGCTTGCAAAAATAGAGAGATTGTTTTTGATAATCCAGCACATATCTTATTTCAAGACTATGAAATGGTTGATAAAGCCTGTAAAGACTTGATAGCACGTTATTCTAAATAAGAAGGAAAAGCGTAACATGATAAATTCGATTATCAATAACTTTATATATGATTTAAATACCACATTATTAAAAGATCATAACAAGTTAACATGCAAAGATATACGTAATGCCTACATTTACTTAACGGATAACTTTAAAGAGTATTTTGGTAGTAAAAGTAACTTCTCTGGCTTTACCGAATTACTACTTCTTAAAATTCTTGAGGGATGGCTTTTATCAAACGAAACTTGCCTTAAAGTTACTGCTGGAGGAACTCTAAACGGAAAAAGAACATATATTGATAAGTATGGAAATGAGAGGATTAAAACACAGCAATCGGATATTAAACTAATAAATGGTAACAACATTGAATATTACTTTTCAGTAAAAGCAACTAAGATACCTCAAAAGGTAAAAGTAGACGTTGGAGATTTACATAGTAATATTGTGACAAATTACTTTCAAGGCATTTTAGATAAAGATACTGAAATACCTTTAGCATTACAGGACTTTAACCGCATAGAGAATGTTAGACATTCTGAACATGATAACTTTAAGGCTGTAACTATCTTTTTTACTAGACCCAACAATACTAATATAGATTTACTTAATAAAATAAAAAAAGATTACAGCTGGTACAATTATATTTGCTTAAATGACACTGACTATAAGGACAGAGTTTTTATAGACGTATTAAACGAGAAACTAAATATAATATGATAAAGTAAAGGGGTATCCAATTAGGATATCCCCTTTAAAGTTCGTCATCAATATGTAACCTTAACTTATGTTTTTTCATAAATTCAGCTATAAAAATTTCACCGAAATTTTCTATAAAATAATAATATTTATCCATTTTGGGTTTATCCAGATCATATTCTAGTTTTGCCTCATGAATAATTTCATGTCTCATATTTATCATTTCACTTAATACACTAGCAATAGTTTCTTCATTTTCGTGATATTGAATCCTCTTACTTAATACCTCATATAAGTCAAAATTCAAATATTTTGTATATCCTCTATTTGCAGATTTAAAGTTTTGAAAAGAATACTCCTCTAATTCAATGTCTATTATGGACTTTTCACCCGAAAGTATTTCTTTCACTGTAGAGTACGGTAATTTATCTTTCTTACTAAAAATTTTATCTACTGCTTCATCATTTGTTTCTAAGTATCTCATAAAAAATAATTTCAAAAAGGTTTCAAGAACAGAAACAAAAAATGGTAACAATGTGTTGTTACGTAATAACTGCTTATTAGTTATGGGAAAACCACTTGCTACTTCTCCCTTAATTTCTTTTAGATCTACTTCTTCAATCAGTAACTTCGCTTTATGTAGATTTTCTTTAAAGTGTAAGTAGGCTAGACCACAAGCAATTTCGGTTCTAGATAAGTTTGGCCAATCATTTTCAAAAAATCCATATTCACGTTCATCAGGATCAAATATTTCACCACCGTATTTTTCTTGTATTTTCCGAAGAACTTCCATTTGCATTTCAATATCTCCGTAACTTCTACCTGCATAAGTTTTTGAGTTAAGTACTGTTTTAAATACCTTATTTACCTCCGGTTCATCATCTAAAAAAACCTCATCATCATATCTGAAATCAAACCAGCACCCTCTTGTTGAAACATAATCAGCGTTAAACCAATAATAATCACCATAGACTTCATGTTTCTTGAACCCTAAGTTAAAAATAATTTGTTCTATATCGTCTTTATCAATACTTTCATCTACTAATAAACATAATTCAATACTCATATACCCACCACATTCACCTTTATGATTGTTCAGACATTAGTCATATTATTTTAAAATTAACTCTTTAAACCAATCGTTTAATTTTTCGTTTTTATCCTCTCTGTAAAGTTCATTTACTTTTTTCTCACTTAGTACATAAACAAAAAGAGACCTTATATAATCATCAAATTTGCTTGATATTTCTTTTAATTTTTCTATATCTCTAAACTTTTTGGATATTTTATCTCCATGTACTGTCGATGATCTAACATTATAAGCATCTTTAACAAAGCTGTATATTACTAACCGTTCCTCGTAAGTTTTTCCTAATATCCTAGACAATCTTTCAGCAATTGTGTGAGAAATTCCTTCCTTATCTGTGGATAAAAGTGTTTCAAGTAATGTACAATACATTCCTATTTTACTCGGAAGATGTGTTTGTGTTCTAGTTGATTGTAGAAAATAATAAAACCGTTCAATTCTTGATGAAGTATTTACTACCATTGACATTTCATCGGTTTCTTTCACTATATGTTCATGATTTAAAACTTTTATTGATTCCGCTAAACCCTTTAATTCATCATAGGTATATATGATTTCTTCACTCTTACCTTTCGAATTAAAGAAAACAGGGGTTCTCATATTAGATGTCATTGAATGAGGTGTCCCATCGGAGTTTTTTATATATAAAAATCCTTGTTGAACTGTCACACTATTATCTTTTGCTAACCAGAGAAAATTTGAAAATGTTTGTGCCATTCTAAGATAATAATCTAAAAAGTTTAACCTTGCTTCCCCATTGTCAATATCTATTTCAAGTTGTTCAATATTCCCCTGATAATATAAAAATGGTTTATCATATAATTCATCAACTTCGAGTTTACCAGCTAATGTCATAAAAAAATCATCGATAAAGCTATCTAACCTCTCTTTGCTGTTAGAAAGTCTAATTCCTTCAATAACTTCAAGACCTTTATTTAGTACTCTTTGAACTTTTAGATTATAAATACTTGCTACAAAATAAAACTTCATTTAGTATCACTCTCCACTATTTTGCTTCATTAAAGTTTTCAATTGAACCTTACTTAACCAAGGTCTTTTTCTATGTAACATTCTATGACAGTTAGAACAGACAATAGCTATATCCTCTACCTTTGTAGCTTGTCCCTCTTCTAATTCTGATACTGGTATAGTGTGATGCCCTTCTATAAAATCCTCACCTATTTCACCATAGGTTTTATAAAAGTCAAAACCGCAAATTTCACAAAAAATACGTCCATTATTTTCTTGCTTAAATTTTTCCTTTGCTATTCTTATCACTTTGGGATTCCGTTCCCTATAGATATGTTGTCTTAACTTTTTCTTACCTTCAATGAAACCTAGATCATCCTCAGTTAAATCAACATTATTACCTTTAGGTACAAATGAACGTAATCCCCATATTCCCTTACCTTTACCTTCAATAGAATAAAACAGATCAGTATCGTCACCAACTCTACCCTTAAAAATATCGGTGTCACTGGAATTCAAATAAATATGCTTTCTAATCTGTGCTTTCCAATCAATATAACTACTTAAGTCAATTTTATTTCTATCTTCTACTTTGGTATAAATATCAACTAATGTACCTTGTCCACCTAATTCCTCCAAAGCATAAATTATCTCTTGAAGCCATTGTATTCTTTCAGACATATTACACCTCACTCTCCTTTTATTTCCATAGCTACATTATAAGGTAAATAGACATTACAAAAATAGGGAAAGAGACTTTAAAGTGAAAAGAATAAATAATTTTAATAACTACTGTTTGGCTAAAAAAAAGACTTTAAGCATGAGTGCCTAAAGTCTTTAATATCTTTGCTGTATTTATGATTGCTTCATTAGAAGGTTCATTAAAAACTCTTACTGTAATTGTGATAGGCTTCTTTTTCTTAGTTGTCGCTTTCCCCATTTTTGTTAGTACCCCCCTGAATATTTGCTTTCAGTTAGGAACTTGCAACTCGGATACATTTTAGGACATTCATTTTAAAAAAGAATAATTTATGCCTGTATTTTCATATGGTTTCAAGAACTATAAAGGGAAGACGGTAATAGGACTAGGACGGTTGAATAGTTCCTTTTATCGTCTGCGTAACTTACGTTGTGTTAACTAATTCATAATTTCTCTTGGTGGTGGCTACTAAGCTGCTGCCTCTTTCTTTTAACTTCAAAAGAATAATATATACCGATTTAATGAGGTGGTGAAAGTATTGGAAGAACTAAGAATAACACCTGAATTTATTCAGCTATTACGTTCCTGTCATAGTCTCAGTCAAGCTGAGTTTTCATTTTATATGATTACCACACAATCAAAATTATCAGAGTTAGAGACAGGGAAAAGACCTATAACAGAATACTATGAAAACAAAATATCTCTTGCTATCAATAGGCTACAAATTAGTAGCAAGGAATTACAACATATTTCCGAATTAGCACAGATTGCAAAACAAAAACAAAATTAAAAGGTGGTTTTAAACAATGTCAGAATTTAACCCTGAGTTAGTTCGTGCTTTAGCACATGGGGACACACAAGCCCAAGAACAGATTAAGAATTTACCTACAACAATGAGAATGTCGTTATTTATTGCGGTTGATGACCTAAGACGAAAAGAAAATATTGTCCCAATGAATAGTGAAGGAATGAATATTTTCGTTCAAAAAGAAAGCCCTGTTGACAATGACAGTTTAGGTCAGGCTTTAGCAGAACGTAACAAGCGACTACGTGAAGCTGAGGAACTAAAAGAAAAGATTAGACAGGAACATATAGAAAAGATTGCAAAACAAGAGGCTGCACGTGCTAGGGCTGGTCTTGCTAGGTTTCACCGAAATTAAATTAGAAAAGGATGATGAAAAATGTTAAACGATTTATTTTACGGTATGAGGGATATACGAAACGAGTATAAGGAATTGAATGTTACAGCTAATAAAACAGGAGAGGCTATTCAGCTACCTAATTCTAGCTGCAATGTGCGGATTGATACAGAAGAGTTAACGGGTGACGCTACTCTTTCAATTAAGTTTGAAGAATCTGCGGACGGTGTTACTTTCAATGAGATAGGTACTTTTCCTATTCCTGATTCTCACCACGGTATTTTGTTTGCCAAATTTAAAGACTATGTTCGTTATAGTTTAATAGTTAGCGGCAGCAATCCTAACTTAAATGTACAAATTTGCTTTTAATGAATTAAATATTTTCCCCATATATCCCACTTACTTTGTAGGTGGGCTTTTTATTTTACTTTAAAGGAGAATATGACAAATGGCTTACTATGCAACAGAAGAACAAGAGACGGTTATTGTTTATGAATCAGCTACAAAGCTGTGGGACATATACACAACCGTCCCAAAACATATTAAGAGGTTAAAAAACGACCCTATAGCGTCAATTTCTAATATGGAAAAAGATAATGAAGGTAAAACCATTGGCTTACGGTTAAAGGTTGCAAAACTGCCTTCTAGCTACATTTTTAACAGATAGAAGGAGGAACTAGTATGGCAAATCGAAATAAAAAGAAACTTAAAAAGCGTAAGAAACGACAACTTAAAAAACAGTTTAAACAAACATCCAAAATAGAGGTACAGCAAGTTGAAACACCTGTTAATAAATATGAGGAAGAGAACAAGCTATATCAAGAGGCATTAGAAAAGAAATACAATGGAACTGTGACAGTTACGGAACAGTACATTAACCCACGTGCAGTTTTACTTCACCATTGTAGCGGTTGCAGTAAGGACTTTTTCGCCAAACCTCTATGGTTGGTTAATAGTGTACAACCTCATGAGTGTTATTCCCACCCAATGGAAATTATCAATAAACCTAAGATTAGTGGCAAGAAAAGACTTTCCCAAGCTGATAAAGATAAAATTGTTGCCTTATTTAAGCAGGGAATGAGTATGTCACAGATAGCTAATTTACTTAATACTACTCGTCAAACAGTTAGCAATCACGTTAAAAAAGCAGGACTATGGTAATCACCTTAATTCCTGCTTTCTTTTTTTGCCCTTTTAGTCCTCGTCATCACCCCAAAATGCTTTATAGTCGAGTCTAATCCGTTCTTCCCTAGATAGCTTAGAGTCATAATATTTATGAAGTAGTGCAGTTAATAATTCAATCCGTTGCCCATTAGATATTTGTTTTTCCATAGTTTTTAAAATATGTTCAGGTGTCATTTTTAGAAGGAAAGGTATTTCATCTGTACCATAATAAGGGTCTAGTATATTTTTCGGCATTTGTCCACCAAAATACTTGAATGTAAGTTCATCAAACAATTTTATTTTATCTTCTTCATTTAGCCCATCCATTGCCTGCAACAGTTCTCCTGCTGGTGCATCTTTATCAACTTTTTTCACTAGTGGTTCGTCAGTGCTTGTATCACCTAAAATCCTTTTTAATTTACAAATTTCCTTACTTTGTTTTGTATTAGCTAGAATGTTATCAAGTAGTAAGTTAATGTTGTTAAATTCTGTTTCTGTTCTATTCATAAAATTACTTGTTTCACTTCTGAAATCACTTAAGTCGTTCCTAATGTTGTTCATGGTTGTATGTATTGATTGTAATCTATTTAATATTTCATCTAAAACCTTTTCACTCATATAGACACCCCCAAAATGTTTTCAAAATTTCTCACATAATTATTTTTTTGAAAAAGCTTATTCCATTATAGCAAAGAATGCCAAGGACACCCCAACATATATGGTCTGTATATTGCAATTAGTAAGGTGATTGTACGTAAAGCTAAAGTTAATTGTAACACAGGACGTCCTAGAAACACGCCTATTTGACAAATTGTTTTGTTTATGGTATGAAGACCTTTATACTCACATTATTTTCCACCTAAAAGGTTTTGAAAAATTGGTGTGTATTTTGCAACCATCAGACGTGGGGTATTGCAACCCCCTGCCCCCGTGGTATGCCCTTGCCTGCCTGCCAATGTATTCCATTTACTATCTATCATTGTGGTCTTTCATTACTGTTTTCGTTCATTCCATTCATTCACTTCTGATTGACACTTATGATAGTTCCTCATGCCTTGATGCTGCGGTGCTGACTCACCGACTCCGAATGTGTTGACATTTGATAGTGAGTGTGTGCTGGTATGGTAGGTGCTGGTGCCTGTGGGTATACTACTATGCTGTATCTATCAGTGTGCTGTGACTATTCCCTTTGCCTCTTTCTTTTCCTCGTTCTGTGGTTGTCTCTATGTCCTTGCACAGCGTCCTATGTCTATTGCAATCCCTTCCTTATATCTACTCTTATACTCTTATATGGGCTTATACAGCGGTTGTATGAGGTATTCTAGTGGCTTATATCCCTTATATCCCTTATATCCATTATCTTTATCAGGGTCATAACTTTTAAGTATTGACACCGTTTCTAAGGTGCTGTATTATCAGGATATCGCAAGGTGTCATAACTTAGTGTCATAAATGAACTTAGAAAGAGGTTATTACATATGAAGTACGGCTACGCTAGAGTCAGCACCTATGGACAAGCGACAAAAGGAAATTCATTAGAAGACCAAACAACTAAATTAGAAGAAGAATGCTGTCAAGAAATATTTGCAGATACCTTTACAGGAACAAAGGCAGACCGTCCCAAGTTCAAAGAATTACTATCATTGCTTAAAGAAGGTGATACGCTGGTAGTTACTAAGATAGACCGTTTCGCACGTTCCACTATTGAAGGTAGTGAGATAGTCAAGGAACTACTTGAAAGAGGTGTTATAGTCAATATTCTTAATTTAGGTAGGCTGGACAACACGCCACAGAATAAACTCATTAGAACTATGTTCTTTGCTTTTGCAGAGTTTGAAAGGGATATGATTGTAGAACGCACTCAGGAAGGCAAGGCTATTGCTAAACAGCGTGAGGACTTTAGAGAAGGCAGACCAGCGGTATATAGTAAAAAACAAATAGCACACGCTTTGAAGCTGTTAGAAAGCAATTCCTATAAGCAAGTAGAAGAAAAGACAGGAATATCAAAAAGTACACTTATTCGTGCTAAAAGAAAGGTGACTAAATAATGAAATTTAACATCTATGAAGGCGATAAGGTCATAGTAGACACTGGCGTTATCTATAAAGGGGAAATAGTAGAGGTTGAAGAAGAAGGCTTTTGGATTACTGAGGACTACAAGACACAGGAATATATAGCATTTGTTGAAGTAATAAAGATTAAACAAGCAAAGGTTGCGTCATAATGATGTAACCTTTTCTGTTGTGCAGAAAAAAAGTTTCGGGCATGGTTGTGTAAAAAGGGTATGGAAGCGATAAAATGTATAATTTCGTATACCTCCTAAAACTCCAAAACCCTTACTTGATAGGAGTCACAGCAAAAAACTAATTGTACAATTAAAAACTACTCCCCGCACAACTGAGACCAATAAGTAAAGCCCACAAACCTAGATTTACCAATAGGTTGACAAATTAGTCTGATTGTGCATGTAACTTTTAAACAGTACCTCAGCTTTTTCCTCAGCCTCAATTCGTTTCCGCTTTTCTTCTTTCAAGTTCGTCAACAGCCCAATCATGAAGTCTGGGTTATTGATTGCTTGTTCTAATGTATTTTCTGTCATATACGCACCGTGCTTGCGAATGGAAGGAATAACTTCATGAGTAATCCAACGCTTGAACGCTTTCGCTTCGGGTTTACGGCTTCGTATAATAAGCGTATATAATCCTGCCTCGTTAATAATCATTGGTTTTCTTCCTGAACCCGAATACTGTTCGTGTTTGCATTTCTCATCTTCATCTAGAACCAATAGTGCTTTATTTGTATCACTTAATTCCAAAACGTCACAAACGTCCTTCGCTACAAACCAAGGTTCCCCATCTTTGATTACCGTTCTTACCTCATTCATCCCATAGTTAAATACTTGTTGTAATTCTTGCATTTTAATATCCCCCTAAGTGTATTTAATTTGTTTCTCACTTAGGTACTTGCAGCAAGCACAAGTTTTAGGATACCCCAGCCCAATTATTTTAATAATCCTTCCATATAGGGGTTGTGATTAACAAACTTTAAAAAGCCAGTGTTTATGCGGGTTCACAGAATTTAATAATCACAAGCAAAGTCACAAGACGGAAGGACTTTAAAATTGTGATTAACAAAGTGCTGTAATTTACTCAGGTTCTTCCTATAATTCACATACCCCTCAAAAACATTGTCATATCAAGCTTTCATAGGTGTTTTCAAAACTGTAACAAAACTGTAACATTAAAAAACCTGTAATCAGTGCCGTTTGGTAGACAGTTATATATAAGTACTTAAATAACAGTAACTAACTGCTATAACAGTAATAAAGATCAAAAGATGTGGCTTTCAGCCAGTTAGGAACTAAAGTCCCTAACCTATTATAAATGAACTAACTATTATCCTAGCAAATAAATACTAGTAATAATAGTTAAAGATTGCATGGAATGACGTAAGGAATGACATGGCGTAAGCAATGGTACTTAATAAACTATAATACTGTTTCTAGCTGAATAGATACTTAATAATGATATAATTCCCTTTCCCTCTTAATAGCTTTCACTAGCTGTTGAGAGGGTTTCTTTTTGTCTGTTAGAATAAAAAAAGAATAATCAATAATGATTATCCTTACTTGTAAATTATATCTATAGTCGGAGATTCAGCACCCTTTTTATAAGACCACAATACACCACTAATTAAGCCATGTAATAAACGGTTTACCTGTTCATTTGAATAGCCTTCACCGTCTAAAAAATTCCAGTTGCCTACAAGGCTGTCAATTGCTTTGATTTGTTCCTTTAGGGTATCTATTTTAGCTGACTTATCTTCCCTTTCTAATGCCAATATTTCTTCCTCTATTAGCTTAATTTCTTCTTGCCTTACAGCTTTTCTCTCTCTATATTCAACAATATCATATTCACCTTCTTCAAAAAGGAAATTGATATTGTCTAATGCCTTCTTAGACTTGTTTAATCTGTTAAAAAGCTTGTCCTTTTTGTAATCGGTGTTATCTACCTGCTTACCTTCTTCAAGTGTTGCTGTTGCCTTTAAAATGTTTTCCTTATGTTGCAATACTTCTTCCTTAATCAAGGCTAACACAGGATTATAGTAAAAACTTCTGTTTCCACACTTACAATGTTTAATGTAATACTTATCAATATGCGGGTGGTAATTACAGCCCTGCACCTTTCCACAATTCGCACAATATATTAGATTACTTGTAGGGTAAATTCTGTTCTTACTTCTAGGTGCTTTAAAGGAATACTCATTAACAATCTTATTAGCCGATTCCCATGTTTTTTCGTCAATAATTGCTGGGTGTGCGTTATGGACAATAATCCATTCCTCTTTAGGTCTTAAACCTCCACTTGAATGTTTACCTATACATCTGTTACTAATTATCGTTCCTTTATAAGCCTCATTATTTATTAGTCGCAAAATAGCGTTGTAATGAAAATCGTACCCTTGTCTAGTCTTGATACCCATATTTTTAAGTTGATTTATAAGGTCAGGTATAGTTGTACCTTTAACTATTTCGGAAAAGATAAACTGAATATCTTTTGCACGTTCATTTGGAACAAGTTTTTTGGTTTTAGTATCTTTTGTATATCCTAAGGGGGCTATACCGTTTGTCCATTGTCCTTGTTTTTGGGCGTATTCTTTTCCCCTTTTCATTCGTTTTAATATTTGCTTGTATTCTCCACTAGCAATAAGGTTAGTTATCCCTAATAATAAACTATCGTCATCTTTTGAAAGATCAAACAGCCTATGCGGTGTTACAATGTATGTTTCTGTTTGATATAGTATCCGTTTAATATCACTAGCATCATATTCATTTCTTGAAAGCCTATCTATGTCCATTACAACTACAGCGTCAAAATGTTCCTGTTGTATTCGGTCTAATAGCTTAACCATTTGTTCTCGATTTATTATGGTGCTACTTGAGGCTACTTCTTCAAATATTTCATATGACCATTTATTTTCATTACATAAGCTAATCAACGTTTGACGGTGATTATCTAATATTTGTTCTATTCCTAAGTTTTCTTCATCACGACTTAATCTTAAATAAATGGCAACGTGTTTAATGTTTTCGTTGTTAAATAGCATATAATCACCTTCCTAACGGTAATTATATAACGTTGTCCCCAACAACTCAACCAGTTGGTCCTGTAAAAATTACGAGTCCATGGGCATGCTTTAATAAAGCAATTAATTTCCGAGAAGCATCTGGAAATAAACTAATATGATGGATGGGAATTTCATTTTTATCTTGCAGAATGCGGATGACTAAACTTTCATGTGGAATGGAAGGCAAAGTGGAAAGCCGAAGTCCAATGTGCTGCCCCTTAATGGAAGTAGAATAGGAACCATTTTGCGGTCTCCTTCGTTCTCCAATATCCATGGAGGCTGTAAATTTAAAATGAGAGATTAATTTGTCGCATTCTTTTGAGGGTAGCATCCATTTGAATTGAAGTTTATTGGAGATGCGAAATTGAAGAAGCGATTCTTTCTTTTTGGGGATAATATGAATATCTGTCGCCTCCTCTTCCACCGCTTCGCGAATAATACGGTTTGCTAAAGCTTCAATAGAGACCACGATGCATAAAGCACCACCTTTCTTGTGTTTACTAAATACTTCGACAAATCCTCCACATTTCCTTCTATTGCTATTAAATTTTTTAAAGGAATTTAATTATATTTTTGATTCTAATTATATAAGAAAAAACAAGAATAAAATTTATCCTTTCTCTCCATACTATTTGTGTAACACCTTTTGTATTTTGGGCTATAGCCAAGCGGTAAGGCAACGGACTTTGACTCCGTCACTCGTTGGTTCGAATCCAGCTAGCCCAGTTTTAAGAAGCATGTCTCCTTGAGGCATGCTTCTTATATTTACTTTTATTAACTTGTTTACGCTAATCATATTGAATATGTATATTTTATGAACTTAATTCTACCTAAGTTGTGAACATTTTATAAACTTATAGTTTTTACCGTGTTTATGGTAGATTGCTATATTATAATGAAGAAAATAAAATACAGAGGGGAAATAAACAATGGAAAGTACATTAAAAATTACAAATGTATTGTCAGATCCAACTCGTTTTTATATTTATCAATATATAACAAACCGCCATCAAGAAGTCACTGTCCAGGAAATTGCCGATGAATTTTCCATCCATCCAAATGTAGCAAGACTGCATTTATCAAAATTGGAAGATGTACGAATGCTTTATTCAGAAACAAAAAAAACAGGCAAAGGCGGACGTCCAAGCAGATTATATCGATTATCCAATGAAGTAATCCAATTAAGCTTTCCTTTTAGGGACTATCAGCTGCTAAGCTCGATTTTATTAAAAACAATGAATAGTCTCGGTTCAGAAGGAAGCAAAGCACTTTACGAATCTGGCAAACAATTTGGAAGAGAAATGATGGAACAAGAAATTGTTCGTTTTACTAATAATTCCGAAACACTTACAAATGATGATAAGCTTCGTTTATTGCAAAATGCAAGTTTAATGACCGGACAGATGCCTGCATTAGAATGGAATGAAGATCAAACCTCTCTTTATTTCGAAATTTTCAATTGTCCATATAAAGAAGTTGCAATAGAGCATAAGGAAAAAGTATGCAGCATGCATCAGCATTTTTTTGTAGGAATGTTTGAAGCATTATTCCAAGATGTACAATTAGTCGAAAAACAAAACATAATTTCAGGCTGCCGTCAATGTGCCTATAAAGTGTCCGTTTAATTGATTGCTAAAAAACGAGTTATTTTTGTGAAAATAATCACATAAAGTGAAAAGGTTAGATGCTCTTTTTTTCCTTTTTAAATGATTAACATTTTATCCCACTCTTGCTGCCCGTTAAGAGTGGGATAAAAAAACTGTAAACAACCTTCCTTTTTAAGGAGCTTTGTCTACAGTCTGAACTCGCCAAAATAGGCGATTTTTTTGATTTAAAAACCATTTATATACGGATTATGATCCATTTCATGACCAATGGTCGTACTTCTTCCATGTCCTGATAACACGATTGTTTCTTCTGGAAGTGTAAGCAATTGATCATGAATACTGGCTAAAAGTGTTCGTGTATTTCCACCAGTTAAATCCGTTCGGCCAACACTTTCGTAAAATAAAGCATCCCCTACAAACGCCAAGCCTTCGTTTTTAAAATAAAATGTCACGCTTCCAGGTGAGTGCCCCGGTGTTTCAAATACTGCAAAAGTAAATTCTCCAACCGTCATAGCAGGATTTTCATCAAGGAAATAATCTGCTGGTTTAGCGACAACCGGATTCGGCAATTTAAAGGATACACTGCCATTCAGCTTCGGATTCATCAGCCACTCTTCTTCTTTATTATGTAGATAAACAGGTACACTGTACTCCGTTCTAACAGATTCAACAGCCCCAATATGATCAAAATGGGCATGTGTTAAAAGAATGGCAACTGGTGTCAGCTCCAGTTTTGAAATAATCGATAGTAATTTTTTCCCATTATCGCCTGGATCGATAACTAAACAATTTTTATTTTCATTCCAAACCAAATAACAGTTTGTTTGAAGTGGTCCAAGGGGGATTTGTTTATATTCCATGTACTTACACCTCTTGTTAAAACTTTTATTATTTTGATAAAGTGAAATTTCCATCAGTGGGAGTTTTCTTCATCCCCCACTGATGGTTAGTTGAACTTATCGGACCTGTACGGGCAGTTAACCTCCACCTAGCTTCCTCGATTTCTCACCATCTTGAGGTGGGGGTCTAACTGCCCATTAAGTGTGGGATAAATGACTCATAACACGATCTACTTTATCTTCCATTTTTCTTTCAATATCTCTGCGGTCATCAATGCGGATATTTGTTGCTACTCGAACTAGTCCTTTTGAAAATGGAACTTCATGCATAGCCTGGATGACTTCAAACAATTTAGACAACTCTCCCTCTATAAGCGTATTCATTGGTGTGAGCTGATAACGAATTTCTCCTTTTTCTTCATAACTTTGCAACACTTTATGAATATCTGCCACATATTTACTAACACTTGGAGTTTCAGTTCCAATTGGAATAATTGTCACGTCTACTATTGCCATAGCTGCTCTCTCCTTTATTATTGGTTTTCTCTATCTTGTCATATTTAACTTAGATTCTCAACTAATCTGTAACAGAATCATCAAAGCTTCTGCAATTCCTTTCATTTCAAAACATCACGTGTTCGACAAGGAAATAATTTCTCCGGTTTTTATATTAATCACTTTTTCCAAATAGTACCCATACAAGCACCAGTCATTTTTTGGAGACAGTTGTATTGGTTGATTTTCGATTTGCTCTTCTACTATATTTTTTTGTTCACCACTTCGCGTATTAATTGATATAAAATGAAATCCATCCTTATATGAATCTGCATTTCCACTTTGCTGCGGTACAAATGTATAAAAAACATCTTGCTTCAGATCACAGTATGGAACCAGCCAGTTTGGGTTTTTTGATAAAATCGGCAAACGAACGCTGCTAGTTTTGTGAAAGTCAGGTTGATAAAAGGAATAAACGGCTGTATCTATGTTATTGGGATCAATAGACATGGTGAAAATGGTATTTTCAAAAACATGCATGGAAAAAACATTGGTCAGTTTATGTAAAGTCTCATTATTTGTTTGTATATTTTTTGTTTTAATCGGAGCATATAAAGAAACATCATTTTTTTTCCAGGCCAGATAAGCCAACTCCTCATTATTCATCCATTGTGAAAATGGATCTGTATTCTTTAATGGGATTAGCTTCTTTTGTTGTACTGTTAATAAAAAGACCTCACTTTTCCAATCATTTGTAAAAGTCGAGACTAATAAATCATTTTCATTAAAAGGATTCCATACAAAATCCGCATCATAGCTTGTAAGAGAGGCAGAAAAAAGTTTCTTCCCTCCATTATCAATGATTACTATCTTTCCCTCTCCATCAGATAAAGCTGTATAAATTAATATTCTTTTCAAATTCGGACTTATTTTTATATTCACAATTTCTGAGTTTGTTTCAAATAGCTTTGTATATTTACCAGTAAAAAGATGGTAGGCGTATACTTGATAGACCGAATCTGTTTTTGATACATAAGCAATTTTATTATCGCTGAGCCATCCTGCAACTTCTACAAACGTTCCATCCATTATCTTTATCGGCGGAAGAAGCGATTTATCTTTCTGTTCTTTCTTTGGCATATCTTTTTCATCTTCTTCACTCGCTGTTTCTTTCTGTTTGGGAGAACATCCAGATAATACAAGTGTGAAAATGAGAAAAAAAAGAAATAAGACATCCCATTTTCTCTTTATAAGGCAGTACATTTTTTCACACCCTTTTTCTATTCATAACATAATCACTATAATGAATAGTAACACAAAAAAGCCGAAAATTTCCGGCTTTCCTAAAATTCTTTTCGCTTTTTTTCCTGCTCCAATCCCAGTTATCACTTCTTTTTTCACATATACAACCCTGCTAAAAAAATACCCAGCACATCTCGGTAGATTTCATCAGATTGTGATAATGGAATTGGATTGATTCCCTTCCCCAACTCTATTGTGAATCCAGGCTTCTTGAATTCATTAATAAACCAATCTTTATAGCCTGCATAGCTGTCCACATATTGTATCGCTTCATAGCCGCTGACTCGTGCCAATTCATTTGCAATTGCTTGCGATTCCGGAGGCTCCATTCCTTCATATCCCCAATAAAATTCTTTTCCTTGTGTGTGAAAGGCAAACATTCTGTGAAAGTTTTCTTTTTCAGCAAGCTGAGCCATTATTTTAGCTTCTGGCTCCGTTAACGGGGCTTCTCCAGGATAATCTCTTGGTGCAGGAGATTTTGGTATTTTCCGCTCTTTTTCCACTTCCCATTTTGCAGGAAATTGATTATTTAAATCTACTCCTCGAATATTTGCTTTCCATGCAGTAAAATCAGTGCTTCCTTCATTTATCTTTAGAACATTTTCTTTTTCCCTTTCAGGAGGTCCTTTTAAAACAAGGTCTACCCCATCAGGATTTACCATTGGTACAATGGAAAGATCAACAGTTTGATAAAGAGGAAGTGTTTTTACTCCTTTTATAGCTGCTGCATTCGTTAAAGACAACAAATAATCATTGAGATAGGACATCAGAATAGGCGTTGTAATCCACTCATTCGCATGAAAGGAAGCATTAAAATGTACTTTTTTACTTCCCCTGCCTAAGCGTATTTCTTGAATTTCTTTTCCATCCACACTTTTCCCTATCCTATTTATTTTAATAAAAGGATACATCGCTTGTAATGTTTTTATATCTTCCTGCAACTGATAATAATCATATCGTTTTTTTCCATCAACCAATTTTGTAATAATTCTTTCAGGTACATCGATAGAATCTCCAATTTGTATTTGATTGGGATTTATGTACTGATTCAATAATAATATACTATCAACCGATATATTTCTTGCTCCAGCAATTTTCCATAGTGTATCTCCCTTTTTTATTTCTATATTTTTTATCATAAAACCTGGAATATCAACCGATTGTCCTTTTGCTATATTATTAGGGTTCACCGAAGGATTGCTGTCTATAATTAACTGCAATGGAATCATAAAAAGCTGGCTATAGTACCAAAAGGTATCTCCTAGTCTCGTTTTTATTTCCAACATAATCACTCCTTCCATCCCTTTATATCTATGTTTTTCAATAAAAAAAAATTCATTTTAAAAAGGAAACTTTTTTCCTTACTATCCATTAGAAAGTATAAGTACACTTACCATTTTATATGGAAGGAGATGCTGCAGAAACAGATTCTATTATAAAATATAAAGGCAGAACAAGCGGGAGCGATCCATACTTATAGAGACGTAAGCGAAACTACGATCGCTTTCCTTTTCCATCAAAAGAGAGGATGCTTCTCGCAGCCCTATCTGCAGCTTTTAAAAAAATTTGCAGGATTGGATTGCATAGAAGCACCCTCTCTTTCTTTATTCTTCATTAACTAAGCTTTTAGACAATAGACTCATTTAGCTTTTGATCTTTTGCAAGCCAGGCCGCACCAATAACACCTGCAGTATTTCCCAATGTCGCTACATCAATAACAGTAGATTCAGCAACGCTTTTAAAGCAATACTTATTAAAGTATTCTTTTACTGGAGTTAATAAAACATCTCCAGCTTTTGATACACCGCCGCCTAATACAATTTTTTGCGGATTTAGGGTATTGGCAATGTTAGCTAGTACTAAACCTAAATGGGAAGCAACAAATTCTACTACTTCCTCTGCCACTATATCACCATTTTTTGCCGAATCAAATACATCTTTTGCTGTTATCATCATTCCACTATTTGTTACAACTGTTCTTAGTTCACTTTCCACATTTTGATCCACAAGCATTTCGTTTGCCAACCTTACAATACCAGTAGCAGATGCGATTGTTTCTAAACAGCCAGTTTTGCCGCAATTACAAAGAGCGCCGTTTTCTACAACAGAAGTTAAATGCCCTATTTCTCCTGCTGCCCCTTTAGCACCTTGAACTATTTGGCCATTTACAATGACACCGCCGCCAACTCCTGTTCCCAATGTAACGCAGACTAGATCTGTACAGCCTGATCCTGCACCTTTCCACATTTCTCCCAATGCAGCACAATTAGCATCATTATCAATCACAACCGGCAACCCGAGATCTGTTTCTAATTTTTCTTTTAACGGAAAATTGTCTGGCCATCCTAAATTAACGGTGTTAAAAATAATTCCTGTTTCATAATCAAAAGGACCAGGAGCACCCATTCCAACTCCCAATACATCTGATTTAGCATGGTTCCATTTTGCTAAGTGCTCTTCAATCGATTTCGCAATATCTTTTGTAATATTTTTACCTTCGTCGGAATTATCTGTTGGGATTTCCCAATTCTCAACAATATCGCCGTTTATAGTTAAAAAAGCAATTTTTACTGTTGTACCACCTAAATCTACACCTACTGCCCAGTTTTCTGTCATAATTTATTCTCCCCTTACTTCTCTCTTTCTTCTGTTAGTTGTTGGATTTTTTGATTTAATAGAAATATTGCAGCCTCTATGTCCTTTTTTTCTATTAATTGTGATTGATATATTTCTTCAAGCTCTGTTTTCATTAATTGTAAATCACCGATTTGATCACCTGTGTATATAATCGTGCCATACCTTTTTAAATACTGTTGAACATCATAAATACTTTTCATTTTAACCCTCTATTTTATCTATTTATCCTAATAATAAAATCGTTTTCATTACAAGTATAAATTAATTTTTTATTTTCCTCAAGGATGTTCTCCTTTTTGATTAAACTAATTTTTCAATTATTACAATAATTTTATTTGCAGCTTCAGACATGAAAAAAGTGTTTCTACATATAATGAAATGAATCCTTGTCCTAAATGCCAGTTAGATTATTTACTAAAAAAACAGTGGTGGATAACATGAAACGAGACTTTATTTTTCTTAGCCTCATTCTTGCAAGCATTATTTCAATCTTTTATATTTTCCAACAAAATCAAATTGCCAAAGAAAGCATTACGTACTTTCCAATTGATCCAACTGTTTCCTTTCCTAAAGCGGAGACCTTCATTGCATTAGAAAAACAGAAAGATGATCATTACAACATTCAATGGGAAACCAATTCGAGTTTGAATAAAAGAGCTTATTTAAGACAAAATATTGGTTTTTTATATGCAAATGGGAGGCTCATAAGTACAATGGGAGATTGGAAACAAAATACACTGGAATTGACGGAACGAAAAAAGGTAGTGGAAAAAGAAAGCCGATTATTTCAAGCTATCTCCTTTCATTATGCTGAAATACATGATGCAAATGATCGAATTTTCAGCTCCCAAAAAATCACAGATAATTTTTTATATGTCATTAATTCCCGTTTTGACCATAAAGCAACGGCATTTAAAACTCCACAATCGACGAAAGAATATGAGTGGAAAAAAGTACTGGATTCTGAAACAAAAAATTATACAACTTATTATGTAAATGAAAACATTAAAAAAAATAATCTATCGCTAAAACACTATCCAATTCAAATTCCACTCACAGAACTAAGCAATTATCAAGATGTCCCCTTTAGAGGGTTTACAAAAGAAAAAACAGCGCAAATAATCGGACAATTAACAGAAGGATTGTATAAAAATTATTTCCTGGGAATTAGAAAAGAAGACGGAGCCATCGTGGATCCAATTGGAAGCAGCATGCCTTTTATTTTAATCAATAAAGATCATCTTTTAGTCTTATTTACAACACAAGATGGAGAATCCATCCTTTTGCGCCAACAGATTCCAAGTCAATAAATAACAGAATCAGACAATGATACTCTCAGGCTGTCGACAAACGCACGCCTTCTTCGTTGTTCGCCTTACTCGGATGCTCATACCCAACCATGGTAACTCCGCTCCTCGTCATGAGCTTTACGCTGTGATGCGACAACCGTTTTCGATCAGTCTAAGGTTTCTGCAAAAATGACTTTTTCTACACTCTGAGAATTATACAATGATACATACTCCTTATGGTCTTTCCAATTATTTTATGCCGAGTAATCGAAAAACACTTATCTTTCAAATGATGAAAGTAGTGTTTTTCGACAGCATGTTCTTTAATAACGAGCGGATCCAGAAAAAACAGTACCCATCATTTTATTACGAATTCCTGGAAAACTCATTACAAGCTTAATTAAATATTGTCTAACAAATCTGTTTCTAAGTACTACATTCATAACGCGGTATCGCTTTGTCAAAAGAAAATATCCACCTATGCCAATTAATAAAACGGAAATAATCCTCATCATTTTTCATCCCTCCTATTAGGTAGTTTGAGAATATGATCTAGATATTATCCGTTATTTTTCTTACTTTCTCTCCATGGGGGATCTTCATTATCTAATTTTCAATATATCTTTTTCCGTGATAATTTTGCAAACAGGCTGATCATGTGATTCCATTGGAAGGTTTCTCATCAACTGTTTTTGAAAAGCTAATGAAATCGTCATGCCTTGATATTTTGTTAAATAGCGATCATAATAGCCTCCGCCAAAGCCAATTCTATAGCCATTTGTCATAAACCCAAGCCCAGGTACAACCAGTAAATCGATTTCATTATGCTCTGTTGCTTCCGTTTTTTGTTCAATTGGTTCAAATAAATTACTGTATACTTTTTCCAACTGGTCAAAAGACTCTAACTTTCGAAATACCATTTCTTTTGTTTTGGGCAAACATTTTGGAACACTCACACTTTTTCCAAGCTGCCAGCATGTATGAATAATAGCGTTTGTATCAACTTCCGGGTAGTTTGATATTGTAATGCCAATACTCTTCGCCTGCTTAAAACTGCTGTCATGATATAAATTTTCTGCAATTTGTTGTGACAGCCTTTTATGCTCTTCTTTTTTAATGGATAGTAGTTCTTTTTTTATTTGTTCTCTTACATTATTTTTTTCTTGTTTCACCAAAATCCTCCTGACGTCAATGGTTATTTCCCATTTAACATTTTACATCCTTGTTCTGATTGTAGCCAAAGAGTTTTTGTCCAAACTTCAGGCTGATAAAAGTCACCTAACCATCAGTGGGGGTTTTCTTCATCCCCTACTTATGGTTAGCTTGCGGTCCACAGGAAGTGGCGACCTTCGTTTGTGTACTTCCCTCGGACCTCTACGAGCAGTTATCTCTCAGCATCTTGATGTGGGGGTCTTACTCCCCGTTAAGAGTGGGATTAAAATAGTGTCTTATTCAGAGACATGAAGTTCATGAAAGAAAGAAAAAATTTTCAGCACTTAGAAGAGTGTCTAGCTTCTATGTATAAGATGTACTAGTTCCTGTGCTGCCAAAGGCTCCAAGGGTTCGGTAGTGCGTACATAATTGTTCATTCTCTTATATCAGAAATGATTATCCGAGGTGGGCGAACAATTAGAAAAGTTAGCATTTGTTTACAGTCTGCATATTTTCAAGCATGAAAAAAAGCAGAAGGGATTCCCCCCTCTGCTTATTTTGTTTCGCGATGAGTTGTAGTACGTTTTTCTCTTGAACAATATTTTTTTAGCTCAAGACGATCTGGATTATTTCGTTTATTTTTTTTAGAAATGTAGTTACGATCTCCACATTCAGTGCAAGCTAACGTAATGTTTACACGCATGTTATTTCCCTCCAAACTATTGCTATACTAGTTCGTGCATACGACTTTTATATGATAACACTTTTCTTTAGGAAATGCTAGTATGATTTTTCATTAACAGCTGATTCAAATCCATCAGCTCTTTTTTTACTTTTCCATGAATAGTCCATGTTTTACAATAGGACGTAGCCTGAGGCTTCACTTCCATGTTTAACGAAACAATGCTTACAGAAGCTCCTTTTCCCATTGGCTGATATTTTAATGTGCCATTTCTATTGTTATTCCAAATCAACTCTGTATGAACATTCCATAGTGGCTGTACCGTTCTTTGTTCTATTCTGCTTCCATTACATTCCCCATTCACTAAAAATAAATCATTGTTTATGGAATGGAAAATAATGTTGTCTGTTGGTGAAACAAAAGTCAACTGTTCTTTGAATGGCTTTGAATAATAATTAAGCATCAAAACTTTCATTTTTTTTGTAATTAATGAATGATTTCTTATATATACTTCACTGTATTGAATTTTGGAATGTTTTTGCACGTGTTTTATATGAACAGAAATAGATTGTTCAGGAATTAATTTTTCATATCCATTTTGAATCCAATAGGTTTTTCCTTCTATCCAAATGCCGAGTGTACAAATCAATTTTCCACCGATAGGTTCTTTTTGAATATTTTGGTAATCTGATTGTAAATATGCCTCCGTTTTCATCTTCTTTTCACCTCTTTTAGTTTATTTTTTTCATTTATCAAGTGGCATGTTTCACTCAAGCTAAGGATCACCATACTTTTAAACAATTTCTTTCATTTTATTTTGCATCATTACTTCCTCAAATACTCTTTTCGTTTCATCTCCTATACGGTTCCAGCAAAATAATTGTTCGACAAGCTTTCTTCCATTTTTTCCAATCTCTTTTGCTTCCATTTCATTATCGAGTAAAAATTGAATTTCTTGTACAAGATTTTCTACATTTCCAGGTTCGGTAAGAACACCTGTTTTTTTATGTTCAACAATTCCTTTTAAACCACCTGTATTGGATACAATTGTTGGTTTAGCAAAAACAAGTGATTCTAACGCAACAATGCCAAATGGTTCATAATAGCTTGGAATAACTGCAATCTCTGCTAATTGATAAAGCGCTCTTTTTTTCTCTTCTTGCAAATAACCAGTTAAAAATACGGTGGAAGCAAGGTTGTTTTTTTCTATATACTCTTTATATTCATCATACATCGGACCAACTCCAGCTAGTACAAAAAACACATTGGGATTTTGTTTATATTGCTTTGCTGCTTCCAGCAAAGTGCCAAAGCCTTTTTCTTTTACCAGTCTTCCCATGGCAAAAATAATTCTTTTCTGTTTATTGAATGGTAGATCTTGAATATAAGTATACGAGATTTCTTGTTTATCTTGTATATCTATTCCATTGGGAATAATATTTATTTTTTTTCTCTCTGTTTGAAAAACACTAGTAACTTCTTCTTTCATAAATTCACTGCAGACTATTATAGAATGGGATGCTTCAATAAGCTGCTTTTCTTTATCATGAATAAACTGCTGCATTTCTGTAAAGATTCCACCGTTTCTTCCATGCTCTGTTGCATGGATCGTAGAAATTAACGGAATATCCAACTCTTCCTTCAATGAAATAGCTGCTGGTCCAACCAGCCAATCATGCGCCTGAATCATATCAAATGAATACAGTGCTGCCAACTTCATCACTTTATCCCAAATGCTAATATTTAGTCCGCCAATCCAATGAATAAAATTTGTTTCAAAATAATACAGTGGTTTTACTCGATAAACAAATAATCCTTCTTTTTCTTTTCTGTCTTCTGCCTCTTTTTTTATATCTTGAGCTGTTATTAAATGGACTTCATAATCTTTTTTTATTAAGCTTTCACATAATCCTGCCACATGTGTTCCAAGCCCTCCAACTACATTCGGAGGATACTCCCATGATAATAGAAGAATCTTTTTTTTGCCATTTTTCTCTGTAGTTTCCACCTTTTGAATGCTATTTTCTGAAAGAGTATGGAGAACCGGAAATTTTTCTTCCTTTGAAATCAGTTCATTTACATCATAGTTTGTATGAAAAAGCGCAAATAACTGTAGTGCTGATTCAATGCATCTTTCAATATTGCTTCTATTTTTTTCTTTGACCGAGGACAGAAGCCCTGTAAGAAAAAGCCATTCTTTTTCAATTTCTTTTATAATTCGGTTCGCTTCTGATGAAAGGTGGAGGCTTTTCCATTTTTGCAGTTCTTTTTCTATAAAAGAACTTGCAGCATAAAATTGTCCATATTTCTCTATGTTTTTTTCATTTAAAGGTTCTAAATAGCTTGCACTTAAATGAACTTTATCAATATCTCTACTAAATTGCTTTTTATACATGCTAGGGGATATATTAACAACAAATCCTTCATCCATTAAATAGGTTAAGTGCTTATCCAGTTTCTTTTTATTCAGATTGAATCGAGATAATTCCATCGTTATGGAAATGATGGATTGTTGTCGATAATGATTGTATTTATCTAGCAACGATACTATTTCTTTTTCTAAATGGATTAATTGATTATTTGAATCATTCAACATCCCATATAGATTTTTTTGAATGGGAAAAAACAAGATGTCGTGAGGGGATACTACTGCTGTTCCTTCTTCTACTGGCGCTGGATCACTATAATTAATTGTTTCACTGCCAATAAAACTAAACTCTAATCCTGCTTTTTTTAAATATAAGTCCAATCCTGGCTCATAACGGCCTTCTGGAAACCAAAATCCTTTTGCCTGATACCCAAGTATACTTTTCAAAATAGACAGACCTGTTTCTATTTGCAGCTTAATTCCTGTTCGCGTAGAGATATTCGGCAAAGTACTGAAGGTTACCGAACTGGAAAGCAGTTCTAATTTATTGTTTTGGATTAAATTTTTTATTGTCTCATTTAACTGTTTATTCTTATCTAGCCAATATTGATATTCCTCTGGATAGTCTTCTTTCTTGGCATCTAAAAAGGCTGTCATTTCCTCTTTAAAAAGAGGCAGCTCTAGTATTTCATAATAGATAGGCGCAATCGCAAGCTGTACTATATAATGTTCGGTTTGTTGTTCTAATAATTGCAAAAAACGAATAAATTGAATAGAAGCGATATAGGTTTCATTTCTTTCTTCTTTATTAGGCGAAAATAGTGGCAGGAAAGGAATATCAGCATATACTACCGCTTGAAAATACGAATAATTCATTTCTTTTTAACATCCTCTCGTTTTTTCATTTCATAATAACTATATGTGCTGACATGTTCGATCCAATTTGGTATGGTTACTTTTCCGTCTACCCAATTTTCCATTTCTTTAGCAAGCGTTTCACCGTGATCTATTGAATTTCTTGGCATTTGGATCGGATTCGATTGTAGAATTGGCAAAAAGGATCGATAATGATCAAATACGCCTATTTCAAAACAATAACTTCGACTAGGAGCCAAATCTTTTAGGATGCAGTGTTTTGTTCCATTTCTTAACTCGATTAATTTAGATGTATGTGCGTTGCTGCCATTATAAATTATACTTGTAATATCGTTTATTTTTAGAACAACTGCACATTCTTCACTATTCATTCCGTAATAAGAAGAAACAATATTCCATTTTCCTTTTGGTATTCTCCAAAAAACAAATGCACTTGTTTCTGAAATTGACCACGCTTCCATTCCATTGTTTCGCTCCATATTTTGAATGCTTGTCCAGACCGAAGAATTTACTAGGAATGGCTGAGCATCCTGTTTGATAGAAGCAGGTGCTGTTTCTTTTTGTTCTTCTCTTATGCTTTTCATATATTTATTCCATTGATATTGAACCTTTCCGACCGTAGTATCTAGTTCTTTAGCAATTTTTCGAAAGGAAAGTCCTTTTCTTCTCAAGCCTATAATTTGATCCAACAATTGAAGTACACCTCTTCCCTCTAAAAGTTTCATTACTTATAAGAAATTGGCTTATGGCTGCTTAAACAATAAAGTGAACCTTTCCATCAGGGGGGGTTCTTCATCCCCCACTGATGGTTAGTAGAACTTATCGGACCTTTACGGGCAGTTATCCCCCACCTAGCTTCTTCGATTCCTCTGCATCTTGAGGGGGGGCTTACTGCCCGTTAAGAGTGGGATAAAATAGCAGGGTATGTCCCAGTCAGTCTTTGTTGACCATTTATTTATATATTCATGTTATCACCGAATGAGAGATGCTACAATAAACAGATTTTGTCGTAAAATGCTATCATTAATGTCTAGTAGACTTTAACGCAGTAAAAAATTTTTTTCTTCCTATATTTACATAATTAATAGGCTTTATTTCGACAGAAGAGAACGAAAATATAAATGGTAAACGACATTTTTTTGTTTATGCGGCACTTTTCGTACGGTACTTGGAGACGATCGGAAACATTTCGATCTATAAAGTGAACCTTCCATCAGTGGGATTTGTACATCCCACACTAATGGAAAGCTTGAGTTCCACAGGATGTGGATCACACAAACGTTGCCACAGGATGTGGCGATCTTCGTTTGTGTACCTCCCTCGGATCATTACGGGCAGTTGTCCCCCACCTAGCTTCCTCGATTTCTCAGCATCTTGAGGTGGGGGTTTTACTGCCCGTTAAGAGTGGGATAAAAAAGACAAGGATGCAGCTTTTTTTTATGACAACGAAAATGCACGAGCCTAGACCCAATCTTTTTTTGTCTATTTTAGCACCCTGTGCATGAATGAACGTTAAGTGGTAGAATAAAAGCATATGCCAATTTATACAACAGCGTAATTAAGTATTTCTATAGAGGTGACGATATGTTTATTTTAATGATTTGTTTATTATGTTTTTCCATTTTCCTTTTTTTGTTTTCTTTTTTTGCAAAAGATCCTTACAAAATACTACAGGATGATCTAGATCAACTGTCTATCCAAAACTACCAAGAACTATATAAAGTCAAAAAGAAATTAAAACTATTAGAAGAAGAATTATTATTAGATGAAATAGATATGCATACACCCTCTATGCAGAGCACTACATTCGATTCTTTTCAAAACAGCAAAGATATTCACGCCATTATAAAAAATCAAGTTTGGTCACTAGCATCTCAAGGTGTACCCATAAACAATATTGCAAAGCAATCGTCTTTATCAATATTAGAGGTGCAGGAGATATTAAAGGAAATGCCAAAAAAGGGGAACAATGATGAATAAATACAGCATACGCTCGTTTGCCTTTGGCGTTTTCTTTACTGTAAGTCTAATTGGCTCTTATTACTTTTACAGCGAAAAGGATCAGGACTCTACAGCAGTGCCGGACACAAAAGAAGCAAAAAGAGTATTAAAAGAACAGGGCTATACCCTTATAACGAAAACAGAATTTGAACAGCTGGAAATACAGCTAAAACAAAGCAAAGAACAATTAGCGTCGGCAAAGTCTGACGAAAACAAAACACCGGCTATAAATGATGATAAAGAAAATTCTCTTTCCTATGACTTATATATTGTAAATGGAATGTCCATTTCGCAAATTGCCGAACAGCTGGCAAACAAAAAAATCGTTGATAATAAAGAAGAATTCGAACAATATTTAATTAAAAATAATTATCATACAAAAGTACAAATAGGTAAATTTACCGTTGCAAATAAAATGAGCTACAAGGATATTGCAAACCTTATCACCAAATAATCTTTTTCTTCCATTATAAAAGGCTGTTTTCTCAAAGTTTGTTGTTTTTCACATAAAAAAATGGGAGAAGAGTACTTAGCAGCCTGCATACACGCAGACTCCTGTGGGAATGCTAGAAAGACTCGGGTGCAGCAAGAACGAATACGACGAGGAGACTTGACGCTCGCCCTTGGAAGCAAAGGGTATGCAGGCTTCGAGTTTAAAAGCAACAATCTATACGAAAAACAGCCTTATAAAAAAATCTCTCTTTTCACTATTTGGTTCCAGCCAAATTTGTGAAAGAGAGATTTTTTTAACAACATGCCAGATTAGGTGTTTTTAACATGGGCAATGAGAACCAATGCATCAGCCCTTAGGCTATTGTCCTTAGAAATGGTTTCTTACCAATCATAGTGCCTTCCTTTTACTAAATAAAACACACTTTCAGCAATATTGGTTGTATGGTCTGCTGCCCGTTCTAAATAACGGCAAACGAAAGCAAGATGAGAGATCTGTTGTACATACTCCGGATTTTGCCTGCTGATTTCCATAAGCTCGCTTATCGCATGTCCGTTAAGATGATCTACTTCGTCGTCCATGTCTGCTATTTTTTTTGCAATCTTTGTATCTTCTTCATTAAAAGCTTTAATTGCAAGCTGAAGCATGTTGCTTGTAATTTCCAGCATCTTTTTCACATGGACAATCGGCTTCACTAATTCCTGATTGCCTATTCGAATCGTCGCTTTTGCAATATTTACAGCAAAATCTGCAATCCGTTCTATATCTGTAGCGATCTTTATGCCCACTATGATCCTTCTTAAATCAATAGCAACAGGCTGCTGTTTCGCAATAAGCAAAATAGCAAAATCATTAATTTCTTCATACATCATATCAGCCTTTGCATCATTATCAATTATCTCAAGCGCCAGCTCAATATCTTTTGTTTCCAACGCTTTCAATGATTGATGCAGCGCATCTATGGAAAACTCACCAAGTTCCGTTAATTTTAATTGCAGCTCTTTTAAACCTAATTCAAATTTTTCTCTAACTGGCATCCGATTCCGCTCCTTTATATTATATTACATTTGATAACGCAAACTTATGCGTAGATAGCTTGCATTTATCCCACACTTAACGGTCAGTAAGACCCCCACCTCGGGAATGCTGAGAAATCGAGGATGCTAGGTGGGGGATAACTGCCCGTAAAGGTCCGATAAGTTCAACTAACCATCAGTGGGAGATGAAGCAACCCCCCACTGATGGAAAGGTTCACTTTATCCGAAACGCCCAGTAATATAGTCCTCCGTTCGTTGATCCGTCGGATTAGAGAAAATTTTATCTGTTTGATCAAACTCAACTACTTCCCCACTTAAGAAAAATGCTGTTTTATCTGAAATGCGGGCAGCCTGCTGCATATTATGTGTCACAATAATGATACTATAGTTTTCTTTTAATTCTTGAACCAGCTCTTCTACTTTTAATGTAGAAATAGGATCCAATGCAGATGTTGGCTCATCCATTAAAATAACATCTGGTTCAATCGCTAAGCATCTCGCAATACATAAACGCTGCTGTTGCCCACCTGATAATCCAAATGCATTTTGGTGCAGTCGGTCTTTTACTTCATCCCAAATTGCAGCACCTCTTAAACTTTTCTCCACAATTTCATTTAATATTTTTTTATCACGAATTCCATGAATTTTCGGACCATATGCTACATTTTCAAAAATCGACTTTGGAAATGGGTTAGGTTTTTGGAATACCATGCCTACTTTTGTACGTAATTCTTCTACTCCATAGTCTTTGTCAAAAATATTACGTCCACGATAGTTTATTTCACCTGAAGTTTTTACACCTGGAACCAGCTCAATCATTCGATTTAATGTTTTAATATAAGTTGATTTTCCGCATCCTGATGGCCCAATAATAGATGTTACTTCATTTTCCTGTATATCTAAATCAATGTTTTTTAGCGCGTGATTTTCACCATACCATAAATTCAATTGATTTGTTTTATACACAATGTTATTATTCGGCATGCTTGTCATCTTTCCTTCTCTCGTTGGTTTTGCGATTACTGTACTGTTCATTTTGAATCCCCCTTTATCCATATCAAAAGACTAATACCGTTTCTGAAACTTATTTCGAATAATCACTGCCACTGAGTTCATCACAATTAATAATCCTAATAATACAATGATTCCTGCTGCTGCCAGATCTTGAAATGCTTCCTGTGGTCTTCCAGTCCAATTGTATATTTGCATTGGCAAAACAGTAAACATATCAAAAACTGTTCTTGGCAAAAATGCTAAAAACAATGGCAAACCTAAAACAACCAGCGGTGCTGTCTCTCCAATCGCACGAGATAAGGCTAAGATTCCTCCCGTTAAAATCCCTGGAATCGCTGCAGGCATTACGACGCGGACAATAGTCTGCCATTTTGTCGCCCCCATCCCTAAAGATGCTTCTCTTAGTTCATTCGGAACCGATCTTATTGCTTCCTGTGCAGAAACAATAATAACAGGAAGTACTAATAAACTCATCGTCAACCCCGCTGCTATTACACTTGTACCTAAAGACAATGCTCGAACAAATATCGTTAAACCTAATAAACCAAATACAATGGATGGGACTCCAGCTAGATTCGAAATATTTAATTTTATAAAAGCTGTTAATTTGTTTTTATTAGCATATTCTTCTAAATAGATAGCTGTTCCTACCCCGATTAATAAAGAAACAGGAGCAACAACTGCCATTAGCCAAACCGTTCCAATGAGAGCCGTATATACTCCCGCCTGCTCTGGTTTACGAGATGGCAAACTTTGCAGAAATTGTAAATCTAAATAGCCAATTCCTTGAGTCAATACCCGATAAAAAAGGATTCCCAATACTACTAGTCCAAACATCGTTGCACAAAAGAACAGTGCACGCAAGAGGATATTTTTTATCCTTCTTGGTTTCATTCTTTGTAAAACTTTTGTATGATCAATTAATTTCATTAGTATTCCTCCCTAAAACGACGAGAGATAAATTGAGCAAGTAAATTCATGCATAAAGTAAATAAAAACAACGTAAACCCTACAGCATAAATACTATAATAAATCGTTGTGCCATATCCTGCATCACCTTGACTTACTTGAACAATATACGCTGTCATCGTCTGAATTGACTCTGTCACATTTAAGCTTAAGTTTGGTGTACTTCCGCCAGCTACTGCCACAATCATCGTTTCTCCAATTGCTCTTGATAATGCTAAGACAATGGAGGCTACAATTCCTGAAATAGCTGCAGGCAGCACTACCTTTAATGCCACTTCCAATTTGGTCGAACCTAATGCTAATGCTCCTTCACGCATAGAGCGGGGTACAGAACTCATCGCATCTTCTGAAAGGGAAGCAATCATCGGCGTAATCATAATTCCGATGACAATACCTGGACTTAAAGCATTAAACATTTCAAGGGAAGGCATAATTCCTCTTAAAACAGGTGTTACAAATGTTAAGGCAAAAAAGCCATAAACAATTGTGGGAATACCTGCAAGAACCTCTAGTATCGGTTTAATAATACGTCTTGTATTATCGGATGCATATTCACTTAAGAAAATGGCAGATGCCAACCCAATTGGGACTGCTACAATAGCTGCAATTCCCGTTACTTTTAATGTTCCGGAAATCAATGGCATAATCCCAAAAGAACCTGGCTCTGAAAATGGATACCATTTTTTAGCTGTTACAAACTCCCAAAAAGAAACACGTTCAAAAAAAGTAAATGTTTCTAAAAGCAGTGTAAATAATATTCCTAGTGTCGTTAATATTGACAGCCCTGCCGTTACCATTAATACTTTTGGCATCAGCTTTTCCAGAACTTGATTTACACTTCCTTTTTTCTTTTTTTCCTCAATCATCTGTTGTACAGAAAGTGATTGCTGAGTTGAGTTTCGCACACTCATATTGAAGATCCCCCTTTATCCACATGCCAAGATGGAAAGCTAAATACAAAGCTTTCCATCAAACAAACTTTTCTACTTGACTGCTTTAATTAACTCTAAGTCTTTTTTATATTCTTCATCTGGAAGTCTAACATAACCAACATCTTCAGATAGATCACCAGCATTATTGATAACAAAATCCACAAAATTTTTCACTTCTTCTTTTTTCAAAGAATCATTTTTCACATAAGTGAATAATGGTCTTGATAATGGTGCATATTCTCCACTTTTAACTGTTTCGTTTGTTGGCTCAACTGGACCATTTCCACCATCTATTGGAACTACTTTCAATTTGTCTTTATTTTCCGCATAATAAGCATAACCAAAGTAGCCAATAGAATTTTTATCACCAGTAACCCCTTGTACTAATACATTATCGTCTTCAGATAAAGTTGCTTTTTGAGCAATCGGCTTTTCTTCTAAAATAACTTCATCAAAGTAATCAAATGTTCCGGAATCTGTACCAGGTGAATATAATTTAATTTCTTCTTCTGGCCATCCTTTACGAATGTCCGACCATTTTTTCGGTTTTCCATCTTCCAGCCAAATTTTCTTTAACTCATCTAATGTTAAATGATCAACCCATGTATTGTCTTTATTTACAACAACGGATAATCCGTCATAAGCTAATCGTAGTTCTGTATAGTCAATTCCTTTTTCTTCTAATTGCTTTTTTTCTTCATCTTTAATTGGACGTGAAGCATTGCTTAAATCAGTATCTCCTGCAATAAATGCTTTAAAGCCACCGCCTGTACCAGAAGAAGCTACAGATACTTTTACATTCGGCTGCTCCATTTGATATTCTTCTACAATTGCTTCCATAATAGGATAAACAGTGGATGAACCATCTAATTTTATTTGACCTTGGAGTTGCTTTGTGTCTTCTTTTCCAGCATTATCAGTGTTGTTGGATGCCCCACCGCCACAAGCAGTTAGTGTAAGCACAGCTCCTAATAATGCGGTAAAACCTAAACGTTTAAAGCTCTTCATTTTCTCTATTCCCCCTAAGGATGGTTGTTTTGTTTACAAACTAACTATAAGTTCTTTGTGTTAATCATGTTTTAACCTAATGTAAAGGTTATGTAAATTTGCTGGATTATTTGGTATTTTGTCGATTTCAATACTCACTTTTTCTTTATAAACATGGAAAAATTCATATTAAATACAGCCTCCCTTGTATATATTTTTGGTTAATGCTTTAAAATAAAAAAGGACAAAACTATTTCTACTAGTTTTGTCCTTTTTTATTTTATTATTCCTTCTCTTTTGTTTAACTGTTTATTTATCTTTCTTTTTTTAATTCAAAATATGCATCAAATACTCTTTCGCCTATTTTTTTATTTATGCCGTTATCAACGCTGCCTTGGTAAGCCCATGGAACCATCACAGCCATCGCTACTTCTGGATTATCCGAAGGTGCATAACTGATTAAACTTAAATTATATACTTCAGGTGGTTCCTTATATTCACTTCTGGAAGGTCCATCATAAAATGCTTGTGCTGTACCTGTTTTAGCTGCAGGCGAATAGGTTTTTCCTCCAAAAGCAGTATAAGCCGTTCCTTTTGGCGTTTGCGCCACCATCTTGAATCCCTGCTGCACTCTTTTTATCCATTCTGGCTTTGCATCAATTGTATTTAAAACTTTCGGTTTAATTGTTTCAATAACTGGTCCTAGTCCCTTATCGTCAGATACCGGATCCCGAATCTCTTTGACAATATGCGGTTCCATCCTGCTGCCGCCATTGGCAATTGTGGAAACATATTGAGCAAGCTGCATCGTTGAATACGTATCATACTGACCGATTGATAAATCAAGGAGAAAACCCGGCATTTGTGTATTGGAGCCTTTAAAGCCAGTTTGTTCATTTGGCAGATCAATTCCTGTACGAACTCCTAAACCAAATTGAGCATAATAATTCCTCAACGTTGTAAATGCAGTTGGGCTAATGCTTAACGGCTGATTAAATTCATATTGGCCTCCGCCAATTTTAATCGCAGTTCTAAACATATAAACATTTGAGGATCTTTGCAATGCCGTTAAATCATTAATGTTTCCCATATAAGTCCATGATTTTTTTAATGGCGTTCCCGCTATTTTAATTCCTTCATCACTTTGAACGGTTCCAGGAGAAATGGCACCTGTTTTATATCCAGCTAAAACAGTAGCACCCTTTACAACCGATCCGACATTATACGTTGTTGTAATATTGCCGAGAGCATCATCTTGTATTTCTGTTTTGCTTGTTTTTTCATCCTTTACTAGCCGTTTCCCAGCCATAGACAAGACTTCTCCCGTATGAGGATCCATTAAAACGACATATGCACGATCCAAAAGCTTGGTTCCTGGTGATTGTTTCGCTTTTTTTAATTCTTCTTCTATTATTTTTTCAACTTTCAGCTGCAATTCCATATCAATAGAAAGAACAAGATCATTCCCTCTTTTTCCTTCCGTAATTACTTCCGTGCTTGTGATATTGCCGCTTTTATCTGTTTTATTGCGAACCTTTTCCTTTTGCCCTTTTAAGACATCTTCATATTCCATTTCTATATAGCTCGTACCTACTCGATCGTTTCTGCTATATCCTCTTGCCTCATAATAGTCCAGTTTTTCTTCAGGCAAGCCTCTATCAGAAGAGCTTACATTGCCCAACACTGATTTTAATGTATCTTTAAACGCATACATTCTATCCCAATCTGTGGTTGTATCAACCCCAGGCAGCTTCTCTAAGTTTTCGCTAACCGTTGCAAGTTCTTTAGCTGAAACATCCTTATTTTTTACAATTTGCGGCGTCAGTTTATAGCCACTTGTAAATTCGCGATAAATAGCGATTACTTCTAAATCTTTTTTTGTTACTGTTTGAAGTTCTTTCTCTGTAATTCTTTCTAGCTGTAATTGATACACTTGTTGATTATATTCATCTTGATCCGTAAATTTTTCCAGCAGCTTCTTTTTCTCAGTGGATGAAACTAGTTTAGCCGCTTCATCCGGATGCTGCATGACCCAAAAATCCTTTTTATCCCGATCTGTTACCTTTTTTGTATCTTTTTTAATATATTGTGACAATAATCTAGCCGTTTTTATCATTTCTTCTTGCTTGGCACCGGAATTGGTATACGTAATGGCATTTTTCGGTTTATTATCAACAATTGTTTTTCCTGTTGAATCATAAATTTTCCCACGAGGCACAGATGTATTCACCGTTATGTCTTCTGTTTTTTCTAATTCTCTTTTATAATCTTCTCCATATACAATTTGTACAAACCCTAAACGGAGTATTAAAGCAGAAAATAATAAAAATACTCCAAAGAAAATTATATTAAGACGAATTGGCAATGTCTTTTTCTTCTTCTTTCCCAACTTCAAACCACTCTTTCTTTTTCATTCTTTAACTATTGTAATTGAAATGATAGCATAATTCTATTAATAACCTGTTTGAAGAATATCCCATTTCAATTAGTAATTAATTATTTTTAATATTCCTAATGCCTATAGTATTTGCTGCCGCAGCAGGATGATTCCTATCTTCCACTTCTGAAGAGAAATTTCTCTCATAAAAAAATACTGTTGCTTTCCCCTTTTTTATCCATAAAAAAACAGGCTCCTTAATCATTCTGTACGAATGAGGAAGCCCGCTTTAGATGTTAATTATTTTCTTCTTTTTTTAATTCAAAATATTTATCCATCACTCGTTTCCCGATCGTCATATTAGGTGAAGGACCTCGATCTGTTGTATACACCCATGGCACAAGGACAGCCATTGCCACTTCCGGATTTTCGTAAGGAGCATAAGTCACAAGACTTACGTTCATTACTTGAGGAGCATTTTTCCCGTAATTGCTACGCAATGGTCCATCATAAAAGGCCTGTGCTGTTCCAGTCTTTCCAGCCGGCTGATAGGAAGCTCCGGCAAATAGTGAACCAGTTCCACCTGGCTGCATAACCATTCGGAATCCTCTTTGAACCTGCGGCAGCCAGCTAGGCTGTAGATCTAATTTATTTAAAACTTTCGGCTGGATTTCCTGAACCATGGCGCCAAGACCATCTTCTCCTTTGGAAGACTCTCTTACTTCCTTTACCATATGCGGCTGAATGCGATATCCCCCATTGGCAATAGTTGATACATATTGTGCTAATTGCATATTTGTATATGTATCATATTGTCCAATAGATAAAGCCATTAATTGATAAGGCGTTAATTCTGGTCCTCTATAACCTGCCATTTCATTTGGCAAATCAATTCCTGTTCTAACTCCTAAACCAAATTCATTAAAAGAGTTTCGGATTTTTGAAAATGCTGCAGGATCAATATCCAATGGTCTATTGGGCACATAATGGCCTTTTCCAATCCTAATGGCCGTTTTAGCCATATAAACATTGGAAGATTGCTGTAAAGCAGTTAAATCATTAATAGTCCCCATTATTTTGTAAGATTTAAAAGGTCGAGAATCTGGTATATGCATAACCTCATCATTAATCGGCGTATAAGGATGAATAACTCCCTCTTTATATCCAGTTAACACCATAGCACCTTTTACAGCAGAACCGACATTATAAGATGTCGTAATATTTCCCAGCGCAAAATCCTGCATCTCTGTATTCCCATTTTCGTCTTTGCCAAGCATTTTGCCGGACATGGTTAATACTTCTCCTGTTTTTGGCTTCATTAATACTACAAAGGCTCGATCTAACAAATAGGTGCCAGCATAACTTCGTTTTGTTGCTCTTAATTCTTCTTCAATAATCTTGTCTACTTCCTGCTGCAGCTTCATATCGATGGTTAATACAAGGTCTTTTCCCGGTTCTCCATTAGAAATGGTCGTGGAATCTACAATATTTCCAGTTTTATCTTTTATATATTTAACTTTCTTTTTCTGTCCTTTTAATATATCTTCATATTCATTTTCTAAATAGCTGAGACCGACTCGGTCATTCATATTGTAGCCCTTAGCGAGGTATTGGTCCTTTTGTTCAGCAGGAACTCCTCTTTGCGAAGAACTGACTTTTCCAAGGACGGTTTTCAGTGTATTATCATAAGCAAACGTCCGATCCCAGTCTTTTATCGTATCCACTCCTTTGAGTTCAGCTAAATGTTCACTTACTTTTGCAAACTCCTCTTCTGAAACACCCTCATTTTTAACCATCACAGGTGTATAATAATAGCCGCTGTTAAACGTACGGTAAATTGCCAATGTTTCGAGCTGAAACTTAGAAAAGCTGTTTATTTCTTTTTTCGTAATTCTTGAGCGAAGCAACTCATTATATGCTTTTTGATATCTTTTCGAATCATTGGAATATTGCTCTTGTAATCCAGCATTTTCTTTTTTCGAAATTTTCTTTTTTGCTTCATCATTATGCAGCAAGATCCAAAAATCCTTTTTATCTATTTCCGTTATTTTTTTCAGATCCTTATCTGTATCCAAAGTGATCAAATTAGCCAGCTTTTCTGCGGTTTTTCTCATTTCATCTGGCTTTACGCCCCAGTTTGTATACGTTATCGCATTTTTGGCGGCATTGCCGACGATAACGTTCCCATTTCTGTCATACATTTGTCCACGTGGGACTTGTGTACTGATAATAACGTCTTCTTTTTTTTCTAATTCCCGCTTATATTCATCTCCGTACACAATCTGTACAAAGCCTAATCGCATAATTAAGGCTGAAAACAGCAAAAATACAGCAAAAAACAATAAATTTAACCGAAGTGGAAATTGATTTTTTTTCTTTTTTTTCTTATTCCCCATTTAAAACACCACTCTTTCCCCACACTCCCTATTTTATAGGATATTTTTGGTTATATCTAGGTTAAATCATTAATTTATTCCAGTTTCTACTTATAAAAAGGCTATGTATAGCTCATTGTTGATTTTGGCACTTATGTTTGAAAAACCCTTTAGAATTACTGAGCAGCCTGAATAAACGTAGACTCCTGCTTAGATAGGCGAGAAGAAAACAGTAGTGAAACGACGAAGCGGCTCAGGCGTAGCCCCGCGGAAAGCGAAGTGTATTCAGTCTGTGGGTTATGTGGGGGAACAAACAACAATCTATACGAAAAGAGTCAAACTAAAAAAAGCAGTACAGCATGATTTTTTGTGAATCACCGCTGCACTGCTATAAAGTCGTTTTATCCCACTCTTAACGGGCAGTAATACCCCCGCCTCAAGATTCCGAGAAATCGAGGAAGATAGGCGTTGAAACTCGCCCGTAAAGGTCCGATAAGTGCAACTAACCATCAGTGGGGGATGAGGAAAACCCCCACTGATGGAAGTTTACTTTATCAAAGTGGTTCAAAATGGATTTTCCTTGTAAAAAAGTAAATAAAGGAGTGTCCAGTTCCTAAAGCAAATAAAATATAGGGCAATATCTGCTCTGTTTCAAAGAACACTACAGCTGCAAGAAAGATAAGTACAGAAAACAAACGGCCTAAATTTAGGAACATTTCCCGAACAACTATATATTCTATTCTCATTTCTCCAGCATTCCAGCCTCTCCCAATTACATCAAATGTTAAACTCGTATAAGGAACAAGAATTAATGGATAGGCAATTGCGATCACTCCTGCATAAATCAATAATTTCGTATAAGAAAAATCAAAGATGATAATAAACATGGATAAAAACAATAATGTTCCTCCGGTTAAAATGGCTTTATTACGATTGCCATTTTTGATTGTTCTCGAAACAATATAATATGCTAAAAACGAGATTCCTGAATTGATTAAGCCAAATTTCCCCAAGGCCATTTCACTTCCCGTTGCAATAAATACAAAAACGGTAATCACAAAAGCAAATGTTCCTTCCCTTAAGCCTTGGAAAAAATGCGCAGTCGTTATGTAGCGCCAATTGGAATTATTTTGCCTTTCTTTAATAATTCGTTTAAATAAAAATTGTCCGCTTGCAGGCCTCCTTTTTAAAAAAAAGCTTAAAACAACAGCAAGAGAAAATAACCCTAAGGAAATACCGAATACAACCATGTATCCAGAGGACTTCGAAAAGGCAGAAATAATGTATCCTGCTGCTATCGGACCGATCATGCCGCCAACAGATGATAATATGCCTAAAAATCCATTAAAAAAATCCCTTGTTTCCGGTTCTGTTACCTCAAATGTCAATACATTAAATGCCAGCCAGTAAAAACCGTAGCCAATGCCAAGCAAACACCCTAATAATAATAAGAAGGAGGATGCATTATCACCAATAAGCAATACAGACAAATAAAACAGCGCTAAAAAAATAACGCCAATTCGAAAAACGATGACTCTGTCAATTTTTTTTGCCCATCTGCCAGCTAATATAAACGTTACTAATTGAAAGATAATGATTGCCATATTATACAAGGCTAAATCTTTAAAATCTCCAGACTGCTTCCATAAAAATATATTTACGAATGTATTGGAAAGAGCAATACTTAAAGCATATAATCCTCCGATAAGCAACAATAAATTTAAATCTTTTGTTAATTCTACATTTCCAAGCATTTTATTTGTTTTCATCATAAAAAACTCCCCTTTGTTCTAGGGTAGTTTCTAACAAAAACAAGCTCGTTATTCATGAAAGCGGGAAATACAAAATTGGTAAATGGATAAACATTAAACAATATAAAAATGCCCAAAAGATTTCATTTATGAAATCTTTTGGGCAATATAAGTACTATATTGTGTTTCCGTCGAAATTAAACCGTTATTTATTATTTTGCTGCTTGGTAACGTTTTGAAACTTCTTCCCAGTTAATAACGTTGAAGAATGCATTAATGTATTCAGGACGACGATTTTGATAATTTAAGTAATAAGCATGCTCCCAAACATCTAACCCAAGGATTGGTGTTTTACCTTCCATTAATGGCGAATCTTGGTTAGGTGTGCTTGTTACTTCTAATTCTCCATTGTTGACAGCTAGCCAAGCCCAACCTGAACCAAAACGAGTTGTAGCTGCTTTAGAGAATTCTTCTTTGAAATTTTCAAAGCTGCCAAATTTGCTGTCGATTGCACTAGCTAAATCGCCAGTTGGTTCTCCGCCGCCTTCAGGAGAGATAACTTCCCAAAATAAAGAATGGTTTGCATGTCCTCCGCCATTATTGCGAACTGCTGTACGAGCAGCTTCAGGCACTGCATCTAAATTAGAAACAACTTCTTCTACTGTTTTAGAAAGAAGCTCTGTATTTCCTGCTAATGCATTATTTAAATTGGTTACATACGTGTTATGGTGCTTCGTATGATGAATATTCATTGTTTCTTTATCAATATGTGGTTCTAGTGCATCATAAGCATAAGGTAATTGTGGTAATGTAAAAGACATTTTTGTTCCTCCTATGTACTGGTTATATTTTTTAAATTACTTCTTTTAATAATAGTAATAAACCTATTTCTACACTATTAATATAAGAAGTCCTTTGAGTAAACAATAGCAAATAAATTTTATTCTTTCAAACAATTTGCTCTTCTTTTGACAACCTTAAAGTACCCTAATTTCCCCCTTAATAAACCTTGTTATGTTAAAAAAATATATGAAGGCTTCGTTTAATAAAAAAGCACACATTTGTGATTTATGTCACAAAAAGGATAACAAAAAAAGAGAAGCAGAAAAGATAATGGAAAAGGGTTAGTCTTATACAAGGATAGAAGTTCGCAAAATTGTCATTATTAGCCTCTTCCTTACCGCACCAATGCTTACACAAAACAATTAGCAGCAGCGTTCATTAAAACCACCTATTTTTTCCCAATTAAAGATTGACAATTTTTTCACAATATCCTTTAATCAAGATGTAAGTATGTTTGGAGGAGTGCTAATATGATGTCAGAAATACAATTATCTTTATACAGTTTATTAATCCAAAATTTTTTTGATATAAATAAAATAATAAATGTAAAAAAAGGAACCTTGCTTTTTCAAGAAAGAGATCCTGTTAATAAGATTTATATTTTGCTAAACGGTACGTTATCCTTAGGGAGAATTCATGAAAAAGGGAAAGAATTTATTTTAAAGATACTTCATGATGAAGAAGCTCTCCTTGAATACCAATTATTTAAACGTTCTCCCAGATATCACTTTTTCTCTAGAACCATTACAGATTGTGAAATATTAACTATTGATCGAGAGGAATTTGAAGAAACCGTATTAAAAGATCCCATTCTGTTAACATCTTTAACCAGCTGGTTAAGTACAGGCTACTTAAAAGCACATATGAAATGCCAGGACTTAATTATGAATGGCAAAAAAGGTGGATTATACAGTATCTTGATTCGATTATGCCATTCTTTCGGAAAAAAAACAGATGAAGGAATATTGATTGATTTCCCACTTACCCATCAAGAGCTTGCTAATATGACCTTTGGAACTAGAGAAGTCATGCAAAGAATATTAAAGGAATTGCGCGAAGCTGACATTATCTCTTATTCTAATCAAAAATTTACGATTAAAAATATTGCTTTTTTAAAGCAATCTGTTGATTGTCAAAACTGCCCAGCAGATGTTTGCGGGTTGAATTAAACACGAAGTGCTTGAAGAAGAATAGTTCACCCTTTATTGCCTTCGAAAAAGTGCTGGCTTCTTCTTTCTTTGTTTTTTTGATAGGAGAAGCCAGCACTAATACCTAGTGCATTCCATCGGTTATAGAACTTGAAATAAAAAGTAAATAATCATAATTGTTTGAATGAGTCCTTTTGTAATAACACTGCTGAGAAAGCCAATTAATGATCCTGCTCCGACCTTTAAAGCTGTTTTCCAATTCGTTCTATTTACTACAAGTTCCGCAATAACAGCTCCTAAAAATGGGCCAATTAATATCCCCAGTACGGGAATGATAAATGGACCAGCCAGCAATCCAATCGTACTCCCCCAAACACCAGCTTTCGATCCCCCATATTTTTTTACACCTATTAAATTTGCTAAATAATCGGCCAAAAATAATAAAAGGATAAACATGCCTTGTATTACCCAGAAAAGAACCGAAAACGGCTCAAATGAAAATACAAATCCATACACGAAAAATCCAGCAAGCAAAAATAGCACACTCGGTATAATAGGATATACTAATCCAATATAAGCAATAATAAAAAGCACCGTTATAATTGTCCAGTAAATATAGCTCACATTCTAACTCCTTTTTCATCAAAATTTATTTCAATATCCAACTAAGTTTTAGTCTTATTACATTTACCCTCTTTTTTAATGGAGAATCATTTTTGAATGAAGCATTTCTGTATCTTTTCCTAGTCCATTATACATGAAACTTGTAACTCACCACAGACGAGGATAAAATAGTAGTGAATATTTAAAAGGGTGTGTCAAAATGAATATTTTTAAGCAATTTTTTAAAAGCATCTATTCTCCAAGAGATATAGCTGCCTTTCGCTTGCAGGGAAATGGAAAAACCATTCTTTATCTGGTCCTTCTCTCCCTGTTGGCATCCATTCCGACTTTATACTATTTAAGCAAAGGAATGAACGATGGAGTGCATTCTTTAGCGAATACGATAGAGGAAGAATCTCTTTCTTTTTCGATAAATAATCAGGAGCTTCACTCAGATGACAAGGAGCCTACCTTCATCAATAAAGATGATATAACGATTATTATTGATTCTACTGGTACATATAATGCCGATAACATTAGCACTTCTGGCAATACTGTAGCACTTCTCAAAAAGGAGCTAGTCATTTCAACAGCAGGACAAACACAAGCATTCGAGTATGCAAACTTTGGTGATGTCAACATTACAAACGATGATGTCCACTCCTTCCTGCAAACATTGGATTCTATGTTTCCGGTTATAATTACTGTGCTGGCAGTTGTTTATTTTGTCATCATGCTTGTTTCCAAAACAATTGAAACTTTAATTCTCGCTATTTTTGGAAGGCTGTTCTCTAGAATATTAGGCCGCTCGTTGTCTTATTCTCAGGTTTGGAGAATTACAGCCTACAGCATTACATTGCCTACCGTATTTTTTATTGTAATGGATGCCCTCCATACAACTGTTCCAAATGGCTCAGTGTTAAACTGGCTAGTAGGATTATTCATCATCTTCTTAGCGTTAAAAGAAATTCCAGTAGATAAAAAACCAACTTCTGTCTAAGTCTTAAGAAAAGCGCAAGCGCCTTGCTCATTGCCGTAAGACCTGAAGTTCGATAGGCAATAGGCGCTGTAGCTAGACAGCTATCTGACTTCAGAAAACTTATGCTTTCTTACTCTTTAAAAAAAGGGTTGTCCATTCCATTTTGTAAATGGAGGACAACCCTCTTCTATTTCAGTGGAATTGATTCGCACAACTTTCCAATGATTCGACTAGTTGAGCTAATTTTGTGCTGACTTCTGCATTGTTTTTTACTTTTTCCTGCTGTAGCGCTGCTATTGTTTGCATTTCATCAGAGCTTGCTAACGTTTGTTGACTAATGGAAGTTAAATGCACGGAAGAATTCTCCATTTTTGGCAATAGTGTCTGCAGCTCCATAAGCTTCTCTTGATTCTCTGCAATTCCATTATTTACTGCTTTAATGCCTGTTAATAATAAATCAAAGGAGTTGCTGCTTTTTTTAGAAATAGTTTCACAATTCGTAAATTCATTTGTTATTTTTACGATATCATTCGATGCCTTTTCCGCAATTATATCCATTTCTACTGTGAATGATCTTATTTCCTCTGTAGCTTCTGAAGAGAGCATCGCCAATTTTCGTACTTCGTTCGCAACCACTGCAAATCCACGTCCATCTTCACCTGCTCTTGCAGCTTCAATAGATGCATTTAATGCTATTAATTTTGTTTGTTCTGCTAATCCTCGAATAGAATGGACTGTTTTTTCTATGGATTGGGAATGTTTTTTTACTTTTAACATGGTATTGGTTATATGTATAAATTCTTTCTGCACAGAATCAAACGAATAGACTAAATCCTTCATGTTGCTTTCTCCAATTTGTGCAGCACCATTCATAGCGTCTGTTTTATTATTCATATCTTTCATTCTAAGATCCATTTGCGAAACTATTTGCTTCATTTCTTGAAATATTTGGATCGAAGTTTCTGAGCTAACTGCCGTTTCATTTGCTCCATTTTTTACTGCCTCTATTATTTCTGTAAGGATAGAATTTTTATCCATCACAAAAATAGACTGTTCCTGCAGTTCATTTCCGGTGTAAGATAATTGATTGCTTGTCGACTTCATTTCCGATACAACCATTTTCATCCTCTCCATCATGGTTGTATAGCTTGTGATTAAGGATTTTATTTCTGGTACTGATGTTTTTATATTCGGATGCATAAACAGGTTGCCTTCCCGCACTTCTCTCATCCAATTTCTCAGCAAATTTAAAGGTTTTACAATACTTCTAACAAAATAAATGATAATAATCAACGTTGTAAAAACGCTGATGGCAGACACTAAAATAATAAGACTTTGTATTTCATTGACCTTCTGCAAATATTCTTCCTGTGGAACAACAATTACATAGATGCCTTTTAATTCTTGTATCTTTCCAAATGCAATGGAATAATATTCCTTTCCTATTTTCTCTTGGATCACTCCAGATTCTTTTTGCTTTATTTCTTGTAAAATAGCCTCCGTTATTTTTAATGAAGTCGTTTTATTGACTTTAAACGGGGCAGCACCTTTATTGGCAACTAAATAATAGTGAGCATTTATATTATCTTTTAAAAAATTTGCATCTTGATCTCGAACTACTTGTTCCATTTTTTTGTGAAATTTCTCTTCATTTCCTATATAAGTGAGCATCATATTTTGTGCCATTATATAGGTTGCTTTTACTTCCTGTTCAAGTCGTTGATGCATCAGCTCAATAGCCATTTCCTTTGATTTATCAACGGCCACGTAAGCAACCGATGCCACTGTAGCTATTAACAATGACATCATAAGCAAAAGCAGCCTTTTTTGAATGGAAAATTCATTAGGAATATTTTCTTTTCTTTTCATTAAAATCCTCCGTTCTCTACCTATCTATTCTGACAAAATTATATGAAGGATTTGTAAAGTTAAGGTAAATTTTTCTTAAATTCACTTCTTTTCTCCTATTTCTTTCCTCCTATTCGTATTAAATGAAAAGCATGATCGAATAATGAAGAATAAAAACTTTTGGGCAAGCATATGAATCACTATCATCCAAATACTATTTCTATACTTAGGAGGGATCATATGAAAAGGCTCGTCATCACACTACTTGTCTTTATAACCATTTATGTTATTTATTTTGATTTAAACCATGGCACCCTTTCCTCCACCCAAGAGCCTGCAATAGAAGTACATGCTACACCAACTAACTCTATTCCTTCTTTCCAACAAAAAGTAAAAACAGGTGATACTGTTCTACTGATTGTGGAAGACGAACTGCATAAAAATCTGCCTGTCAGCATCGATCAACTAATTAAAGATTTTAAAAAATTAAACAATAAATTATCGCCTGAAGATATTCAAGTAGGAAAAACTTATTATTTTCCTGATTATGAAAATATTCAATAACAAAAGCGTAAGCGCCCTTGCTCATCGACAGAATAAGCTGAGGTCCACAGGATGTGGATTACACAATCGAAGACATAAGGACGTGGCGGTTTTAGTTTTGTGTTCCTTGAAGAGATAAAGGAAACACGAAGAACGCAAGCGTCGATGTTGACTACGCAAGCGAGGTGAGGGAAGCGTTGAAGTCGATAGGGCGCTAGCGCTAGACACTTCTCTGACTTCAGAAAACTTATACTCCCTTATCTTTTATGAAAAGCGTGTGTTTAAGAAAAATAAAAGAGATTGTAAAAATCATCAAGTTCCTTGTCAACCTTTATAGTTCATTGTTACAATAGGAAAGTGGTTTAATAATTAAAATAAATAAAAGCATTACTATATATTTGGCGTGTCCAATGTTTAAAGGAGCGAATCACCATTGAGTGAAATAATACATCGTACAAAAACCCGTCCAATTAAAGTTGGCAATTTAACAATTGGAGGAAATAATGAACTTGTCATTCAAAGCATGACAACAACGAAAACACATGATGTCGAGGCTACTGTTGCAGAAATAAAGAGGCTTGAAGAAGCTGGATGTCAGATTGTTCGTGTTGCTTGTCCTGATGAACGTGCAGCCAACGCAATTGCAGACATTAAAAAACAAATAAACATTCCACTTGTTGTAGATATTCACTTTGATTATCGTCTTGCCCTTAAAGCAATTGAAGGCGGTGCTGATAAAATCAGAATCAATCCTGGAAATATCGGGAAGAGAGAAAAAGTAGAAGCAGTTGTAAAAGCAGCGAAAGAAAAAGGGATTCCCATTCGAATTGGTGTAAACGCCGGTTCACTCGAAAAAAGAATTCTTGAAAAATATGGTTATCCAACGGCAGATGGAATGGTGGAAAGCGCCCTTCACCATATAAAAATCTTGGAGGATTTGGACTTCCATAATATTATCGTATCTATGAAAGCTTCTGATGTGAACTTGGCAATCGAAGCTTATGAAAAAGCAGCACAAGCTTTTGATTATCCATTGCATCTTGGAATCACAGAATCAGGTACATTATTTGCCGGAACAGTTAAAAGTGCAGCTGGACTAGGTGCGATACTTAGCAGAGGAATTGGAAATACTCTTCGAATTTCATTAAGTGCGGATCCTGTTGAAGAAGTAAAAGTTGCCCGTGAATTGTTGAAATCATTTGGATTATCTTCCAATGCAGCAACACTTATTTCATGCCCAACTTGCGGCCGAATTGAAATAGATTTGATTTCAATTGCAAACGAAGTGGAAGAATATATCTCCACCATTAAAGCCCCTATTAAAGTAGCTGTACTCGGTTGTGCAGTTAACGGACCTGGGGAAGCAAGAGAAGCGGATATAGGAATCGCTGGTGCCCGTGGGGAAGGGTTATTATTCCGCAAAGGAAAAATTATTCGTAAGGTACCAGAAGAGACAATGGTAGAAGAACTAAAGAAAGAAATAGACATCATTGCCGAAGAATATTTTGCAAAAAAAGCAATCGAAGAAGCTGAAAAAATAAATTCATAAAGTGAACCTTTCCATCAGTGGGGGTTTTCTTCATCCCCCACTGATGGTTAGTAGAACTTATCGGACTTTTACGGTCAGTAATCCCCCACCTAGCTTCCTCGATTCCCCAGAGGTGGGGAGATTACTGCCCGTTAAGAGTGGGATAAAAAGGAAAACCGCTCAAAAGTTATTGCTTTTGAGCGGTTTTTCATTATCTAAAAGAATGGAGCAATAAAAATTCCAATGATAATGGAAATAGCTCCTAAAGAAATAGCCCATGTACCAAGACTTAGTGCTCCCCTTCTTCTTGCCATAAATCCTAAAACTATGCTCACTGCTCCCAAAAGAATCGGCCAGACAAATAAGGATATAATGGATAAGATTAATGCAGTTATTCCTATCCCTTTCCCCCCATCTTCTCTTTCCACATCACGGTCCCGATCACGATCAATATCACGATCTCTTTCATATGCTATCGGAGCTGGTGCTGCAATTTCCGCTGAAGTTTCTTCTAAAAAATCTTCGTTTGTAATACCATGTTGCTCTCTATCTCGAAGATCGTATCCTTCATTGCTTTTATTTTCTGCCATGATGAATCCCTCGCTTTCATTAAATAGGAGCATTTATTATCATGACCCATTTGGTGCTTTTTATAGCTGTAAATGTTTTACTCGATTAACAACTATTCATTAGAAAGTTGATTTTTACGATAAAGTAAACTTCCATTAGTATGGGTTTTTCCTAATCCCCACCTTGCTTCCTCATTTTCTCGGCATCTTGAGGTGGGGGGATTACCGTCCGTTAAGAGTGGGATATACGAAAACCTTTCTAGTTTTGTTTTATTTTGTTAAACTAATAAAGTGAAATTTGCATCTATTTTAAAAAAAGACATTGCTTTTTACAAAATAGCTTACATAAAAAAGGAGTACATAATGAAAAAATTACGTTTTGGGATTGATATTGATGGTACGGTAACATGCCCTTCCACATTTGTACCGTATTTAAATGAAAGTTTTCAGTTAAATATTACATTAGAAAATATAAAGGAATATGATTTATATCCTCTTGTAAATGTGTCAAAAGAAGAATTTAATCAATGGTTTATTGATAATGAAGCACGCATTTATGCTGCCTCCCCACTTGCAGAAGGAGCTAGCTACGTTTTGAATAAATGGGAACAGGAATTTGAATTATACTTTATTAGTGCAAGAAGTTCTCATCTTCTAGACATTACAAAAGAATGGTTTTCTACTAATGGCCTTTCGTTTGACCATATTGAGCTTATTGGCACCCATCATAAGATAGCCGCAGTGAAAAAATACGAAGTGGATATATTTTTTGAAGATAAACATGATAATGCAGTAATGATTCATGAAGAATGCGGCATTCCGGTAATTTTATTTGACACTCCATACAATAGAGATCCGATTCCAGAAGGAGTTATTAGAGTAGCGAGTTGGAATGAAGCGTATCAATGGGTTACCAACTGGGCCAACACTTCTGTTAAATGACACTGCAGAGGTTTTTATAAGTATTAAAAAAAAGAGAGCTTCTTCTTTAAATTCCTAAAAAGGGGTATCCATCACAATTGATGGGTACCCCTTTTATCTAGAGATAAGAAAGTATAAGTTTTTTGAAGTAAGATAGCTGTCTAGCTCCAGCGCCTATTGCCTATCGAACTTCAGGTCTTCTCCCTACGATAAGTCAACATCGATTCGCTAACGCTCATCGTGTTTCCTTTATCTCAGTCGAAGCCCTTCCAGTTCGTACGGCAATGAGCAAGGCGCTTGCGCTTTTCTTATAAACATTATTTACAATCAGGACATCTTCCGTAAATCTCAAATTTATGGCCAGAGACATCGTAGCCTTTTAAATTATCGGTTAATTCCTCCATCGGACATGTAATAATTTCTTTTGTTTTTCCGCATTCTAAACAAATAAAGTGATGATGATGCTGTTGATGCGAGCATGTGAATCGGAAGTGTTTTTCTCCATTCAACTCTGTCATTTCAAAAATATTCAACTGAACGAATAAAGATAAGTTTCGGTAGATGGTATCAAAACTTAATCCTGGATAATCATTTTTTAGTGCATCAAGCACGTCTTTTGCGGTAATGTACTTATTGCGATGTGCAAATAATTCAAGCATGTCTTCTCTTTTCTCCGTATGTTTGTATCCTTTGTCTTTTAGTATCTCTAAAGCATGTTGTACATTCAAATCTCCCATCTCCAATTATAACTATGTTTATTTACAAAAAATTTTTAAGTCAAAGGAGTTCATAATCAACTTATCGTTTTCATCAAAAGAGTAGTATCATTTATATAAAGTGTATAGTAATGGTTACGATTTATCTAAAATAGTATACAAGAAGAACTTCTAGAAAGCAAGCTGCATTTTAGGCACCTGTTTTTGAAAAAAAGTAGGCACAATTCACCCATTTTGCTCATATGTTAAATATGAGGAGTGATGACATGAAGATTTTTGAAAATATTATCAACCATAAAATAGGCAATATAACTTCAACAGAGCTATTAAAATATAGCAAGCAATTTAAAGTAGCTATTTCTGATGAGGAAGCGGTAAAGTTGGCAAATCATTTAAACGGGAAAAAAGTAAATATATTCAACCCAGCAGATAGATCACAGCTAATAAGGGAGATCTCCAAAATTACAAGCCCAGCTACTGCTAAAGAAGTAAATGAACTATTTAATCTTTTTGCAAAATAAGCGACTTTTTTCACATATAAACCACAAAAATACATTGATAAGGAATACTGGCTTTTCTCTTTTCATTTTTTTGTTTACTTTGCTTTTAATTTAAGGCTGTTTTTAAAAATTTGTTGCTTTTTAATAAGTTGAAAAACCTTATAGATGTACTGAGCAGCCTAATACACGTAGACTCCTGTGGGCTTAGCAAGTCAGGCGAGAAGATAGCAGGAGTGAAACGACGACGAAGCGGCTCAGGCGTAGCCCACAGAAAGCGATGATATTAAGGCTGTGGGTTATTTTATTATATAACAACAATCTATACGAAAAGAGCCTAATATAAAAAACCTTCCAAATCAGAAGGTTCCAATAAGGTAGGCTATAAAACAGTGAACAATCCATCCTGTCATCTAAAATGCTGCAAAGATGGATTGTTTTGTTTTTATCCCATTAATATATCGTCCAATAAATTAGAATTGAATTCTTGGCTTTTTAACATTTCAATTTCATGTTTATATGGCGCTTTTTTATTTTTTTTATCTTCCCCAACATAAGGTGTTTCCAAGATTTTCACTATATCAATCAGCTGTGGATGATGAACAATTTTCTTTAGGGCATCAAAGCCAATATGACCATGTCCAATATTTTCATGACGGTCTTTTCTCATGCCTTGAGCATTTTTGCTGTCGTTAATATGCAGAACCTTCAGCTTTTCTATTCCGATAACGCGATCAAATTCATCTAATACACCATCAAAATCTTCCACAATATTATATCCTGCATCATGCGTATGACATGTATCAAAACAAACAGATAGTTTATCGTTATAGATGACGCCATCCATAATCATTGCCAGCTCTTCAAAAGTTTTTCCACATTCAGATCCTTTACCAGCCATCGTTTCCAATGCGATTTGCAGATTTTCTTTGCCTGTCAAAACTTCATTTAATCCTTCTACTATTCTTTTTATGCCAATTTCTGTTCCAGCACCAACATGAGCGCCTGGATGCAGAACAATTTGTTTTGCTCCTAAACTTTCTGTTCGTTCAATTTCAGAACGCAGAAAATTCACACCAAGTTCATAAGTTGCCGGATTCGTTGTATTGGCAATATTAATAATATATGGAGCATGAACGATAATATCTGTAATCCCATGTTCCTCCATATGGCGATGACCTGCTTCAATATTTAATTCTTCAATTTTTTTTCTTCTTGTATTTTGTGGTGCACCTGTATAAATCATAAACGTATTTGCACCGTAAGAAATCGCTTCTTCACTCGCAGCTAAAAGCATTTTTTTGCCGCTCATCGAAACATGTGAACCAATTTTCAACAAAATAACCTCTCCTCCCAGGATGTAGACAAAGTAGTATTTTCACAAACTGCAGGCTGATCGAGACTTCAAGGATTCGAGTCAATCGACGAAGACATAAGGCCGTGGCGTAGTTAGTCGATTTTCCTTGATTGTACTTAGTCGTTCATCCTCTTTTACCCTTAATGAGCATCCGAGCAAGGCGGACAACGCAGAAATCGAGCGTTTGTCGACAGCCTGTCCTCTTTATTTTCTTTTGCTTTTGATTCGTCTTTCTCTTTTCTTAATGCTTTCCATTTCACGCTGCATTTTCTTTTTATAGCCTGGTTTTACTTTATTCGGTTTTTTTACTAAAGATTTGGCTTTAGCATCCACTTCATCTGCTTGTTTTTGACGTTTTTTTCGACGATTTCTATCTTCAATGGAAATCCATTCGCCATTTTTCAAATCCATATTTTTAAATTCGATGCCACGCTTTTCAAGCTGATTTAACGCATCCTCATCAGATGGTTCATAAATGGTTAAAGCAATGCCTGAATAGCCTGCACGAGCCGTTCTGCCGACACGATGAACATAGAAATCCAAATCAGAAGGAAGCTCATAATTAATAACATGACTTATTCCTTTTATATCGATTCCCCTAGCAGCCAAATCTGTTGCAATGATATATTGAAATTCCAGGTCCAATATTTGCTTCATTACTTTTTTTCTTTCTCTCGGACTTAATCCACCATGCAGCCTTGCTACTTTTAGTCCTTTATTTGCAAGCCCCATCGCTACTTCATCGCACATTTGTTTCGTATTAGTAAAAACGATCGCTAAATAAGGATTAAAGTTAGATAGTGCTTCATATACAGTCGTTACTTTATCCCTGTGTCTTGACGGGATAAGCACATGTTCGATTTTTGCAGCTGTCAGCTGTTTTGGTTCGATATGAATAAAGGTAGGATTTTCTAAATATTTTTTTAAAAATGGTTTTAATTTTTCTGGAATGGTTGCAGAGAAAACAAACATATTTAGATCTTTAGGCATTCTCGCCGCAACCTCATCCACATCTTCAATAAAGCCCATATCTAACATTAAATCTGCTTCATCGACAATTAAAGTTGATGCTGTATATACCAACAATGCTTGCTCTTTTACTAAATCGTTTATTCTTCCAGGAGTTCCAACCACAATATGCGGTTGAGCTTTTAATTTTTCAATGGTTCTCTGCTTGTCTGTACCCCCAATAAATACGCGGGATGTAATCACGGAATCTGCATGTTTTGTTATTTTTAATATTTCCTGATGAATTTGCGTTGCTAATTCTCTTGTGGGTGCAGTTATAACTGCTTGTACTTCTTGTTTCTCCGGCACTATTTTTTGCATGATCGGCAATAAATAGGAATGGGTTTTTCCAGTCCCAGTCTGGGATTGTCCAATAGCACTTTCTCCTTTTAACATTAACGGCATAACTTTAGCCTGAATTTCTGTCGGCTCATAAAAACCTAACTCTTCTACCGCTTTTATAATAAATGGCTTTAGATTATATTGATTAAATTTTGTTTCACTCATTTTTAAACTCCTTCATGGTGATGCAAAACAGCCGAAAGCAAAATATGATGTCAAACAACTTTTTACTTTAACGTGATTTTATATAAAAAGAAGTCTGAATTTAATGATTGCTTTTCTTTTATTTGCTCACTTGTTCATCATGTTATTATAATAAAGATTTGCCTAAAAGACCACTTATATATGATATTTATTAGTTTTAACGCAATGGTACTATTTTAGTATGATTATTTTGTTGCCCGCTTTTTCGATTTTACGTTTACTCCGCATAAATCCTAAACAAAAATGGTGTATTTGCATACCTTATAAAGTAAACTTCCATCAGTGGGGTTTTTCCTCATCCCCACTGATGGTTAGTTGCACTTATCGGACCTTTACGGGCAGTTATCCCCCACCTAGCTTCCTCGATTTCTCGGCATCCCCGAGGTGGGGGTTTTACTGCCCGTTAAGAGTGGGATAAAGTAGCTAATGTGAAAGGAGGCAAAAAAATGCCACCAAGACTGCGTAATCCTTATCAAAGAGGCATGATGGGAGGTAGAATGATACAGCAAGGTCCGCCGAATTTCCCAAACCCAATGATGGGAAGAGGAGGAGCTCCAGCTAGAAGTGGAGGAGGCATTCTAGCTAAACTGCTAGGCAGAGGAAACAGCGGTGCTTCCAATGCAACTAGAAATGTCGCAAATGCTGGTGCTAGAAGTGCTGCCGGCTCTGGCGGTGGAATTCTCAAAGCCATTTCAAATCCTGCATCCATTAATGGATTTCTTGCTAACTCGCAAAAATTTCTTAATACAGCCAGCCAGCTAGGTCCAATGATTAATCAATACGGCCCAATGGTTCGCAATATTCCTGCCATGTGGAAATTATATAGAGGATTAAAAAATTTCAGTTCTTCCGAGGAAGAAACTTCTGTTGCTGAAGATGCACCAACTAAAAAAAATAAAAATACTATCACAAAAAATACATCTTCTACATCAAAAAAAATCTCTGGTGAATCCACTGAAGTGGATGAATGGGAAACAGAAGATGACTCTGAAATTTCAAAAGGTCCTTCTGTTCCAAAGCTGTATATTTAATATCCTACCTCAGGCTGTCGAAGCACAACAATAATTTTCTTGTGGTTCTCCCAACACGAATGTCCATGTCCAATTCCGGTTCTATTACTTCCCCCTAGCTTCACACCCCGAAGTAAAAATAGTTTCGTACAGCATGAAATTGTACAATTGAATCATCTGTCTATTCTTTAAGGCTACAAGTATATTGGCTTTTTAGCATCCATGCGTCATGCTTTATCAAAAGCATGACGCATTTGCTATTTTAATACTTTGTCATCTGTACATAAGTTATATATAATAGAAATATTGCATGATTTACATGCATTTTTTCTTCCAATTATTGTTGTGTTGATAAATGGATGGTAAATAGAAGAAAGTGCCTAGCGGGAGGAGTTAAGACATGAAAGTAATTAAGATTGCCCCAAGGGGTTATTGCTACGGGGTAGTTGATGCGATGGTTATTGCCCGAAACGCGGCTTTAGATAAAACATTACCGAGACCTATCTATATTCTCGGAATGATTGTCCATAATAAACATGTAACAGATGCATTCGAAGAAGATGGCATCATTACATTGGATGGACATAACCGAAAAGAAATATTAGAGAAAGTAGATAAAGGAACCGTCATATTCACTGCACACGGTGTTTCTCCTGAAATAAGAGAAATGGCCAAACAAAAAGGCTTGGTAACCTTGGATGCAACATGTCCTGATGTTACAAAAACCCACGATTTAATAAGGGAAAAAGAAAAAGAAGGCTACTTTATCATTTATATTGGAAAAAAAGGACATCCAGAACCTGAAGGAGCAGTTGGCGTAGCCCCACACGTTGTCTCTCTCGTTGAAACCATAGCGGATGTAGAGAAATTGGAAATTAAGCAGGAAAAGATACTTGTAACAAACCAAACAACCATGAGCCAATGGGATGTAGCTGATTTAATGGAAGCCATTCAATCTAAATTTCCACATGCTGAATTCCATAAAGAAATTTGTTTGGCAACGCAGGTTCGACAAGAGGCAGTGGCACAACAGGCTGGTGAAGCAGATGTTCTGATTGTTGTAGGAGATCCAAAAAGCAATAATTCGAACCGTCTGGCACAAGTATCAGAAGAAATTGCGCATACAACCGCATACAGAATTGCAGATATTTCCGAACTGCAGCTGGATTGGATTAAAGACGCGAATGTTGTAGCAGTTACAGCCGGCGCTTCTACTCCAACTCCAATTACGAAAGAAGTAATCAACTTTCTAGATCAATATGATCCTGCAGATGAAAGTACCTGGGACCGCGAGAAAAAAGTACCCTTGCACAAAATACTCCCAAAAGTAAAACGGTAAAAAGAAAAGCCCAAGCGCCTTGATCATCGCCGTACAAACTGGAAGGGCTTCGACTGAGATTAAGGAAACACGATGAGCGATAGCGAATTGCTGTTGACTTATCGTAGGGAGATGACCTGAAGTTTGATAGGCAATAGGCGCTGGAGCTAGACAAAAAGAAAAGCGGAAGGCGCCTCATTATCGGCTTATGCTAATTTATCCCACTTTTAACGGGCAGTAAGACCCCCACCTCAAGATGCCGAGAAAACGAGGAATCTAGGTGGGGGTCTTACTGCCCGTAAAGGTCCGATAAGTGCAACTAACCATCAGTGTGGGATGAGGAAAAACCCCCACTGATGGAAGTTTACTTTATTAGATATTCTCCTCTACTTTCATGGACATGTAAACATTTTTCCCTCAGGCTACCTTGAAAAATAAAGACCGCAGTCAGAATACACTTCGCTTTCCACGGGGCGAGCGGTTAGCCTCCTCGTCGCTTTGCTCCTGCGGGATCTCACCTGTCTCGCTAATCCCGTAGGAGTCTTCGTGTATTCTGACTGCTCCGCGCTTCAAATATTAGAATCTGACTCTTTTCATGCGCCATGGTGCAAATTTTTGCTGCATGAGTGTCTACCCTGTAAAGTATGGTGTTCTTGCAGGTAGTAGTTTGCAGCCGACAAGTACTAGGAATAATTACACAAACTGAAATGGATCCGTTTCTATTTCAGAAGGAAAAATCTCTATATCTGCACCTTTTTTTGCACACATTGTTGTTAATATATGTGCAACTCCTTTTTTCATGATCTTTTCTACATTATGTCCTGGGTCGATTATGTTTAACCCTAATGCCTTGGCGTCATGTGCAACATGATAATACAAATCTCCAGTTACATATACATCTGCACCTTTAAAAAGAGCTTGGGAATAATATTTGTTTCCATCTCCTCCTAAAACAGCCACTTTATTGACTTTGGTCTGCAAATCTCCCACTACTCGAACTGCATCTACATCTAATGCTTTTTTTACATGTTCGACAAAAGCAGACAGTGTCATTTCTTCTACCTTTCCGATTCTTCCTAATCCTAATTGTTCTCCCTTTATTTGAAGATCAAAAATATCATAGGCTACCTCTTCATATGGATGGGATTTTATCATTGCTTTTATTACTTTTTTTTCTATAGAATCAGGAAAAACAGTCTCTATTTTTGTTTCTTCTACTAATTCCAGCTTATTTTGTTCTCCAATATAAGGATTTGTACCTTTACCTGGTTTAAATTGACCTTTGCCTTCTGTTTCAAAAAGACAATGGGAATACTCCCCTATCGCACCAGCTCCCGCATTGCCTAATGCGTTTTTTACTTCTTCTGCATGTTCGTTTGGAACAAATACAACTAATTTTTTCAATTTATCTTCATATGTCGGCACAAGTACTTCTGCATTTTTCAAACCCAATGCCTCGCTTAATAAGTCATTGACTCCACCTTTAGCAACATCTAAATTAGTATGAGCCGCATAAACAGAGATATCATATTTAATTAATTTCTGCATTAATCGACCAGATGGATTATCGCTTGTAATTTTAGACAATGGACGGAATATCGGCGGATGATGGGCAATAATTAAATCCACATTTTTAGCTATCGCTTCTTCTACAACCTCATCTAACACATCTAATGCAATCATGACATTTTTTACAGGTCTGCTTAGATCTCCCACTTGAAGACCAATTTTATCGCCTTCCATTGCATAAGCTTTTGGAGAATATTGTTCAAATAAAGAAATGACCTCAAATCCGTTCATTTGTTTCATCTGCTAATACCTCCCTCACCATGTTTATTTTCCATTCTAGTTCTTGTTTTTTTGTTTGATTTTCTTCTGAATCTGGTGCCAAAGAAAGCTGCTTCAAGATTCTCTCCCAATTGTTCCGTTCTGCTGACCATTTTTTTTGAAATGCTTTGTTTTTATCCCTCATAAGGAATGGACCGAATAATAAGCCTTTATCCATATTGCCAGTATAAGGATTTTTGGCCAGCCCTTTTTCCGCAGCCAATATTTCATATATCTTGCCATCTTCTTCAATAATTTCTTCTTTTATTAACTCCCAGCCATTTTCAACTAGCCACAGCCTTATCGAATAGGCGTGAATATTGGGTTGTAAAACTAAACGTTTTACTGTGGAAAGTTTTTGTTTGCCTTGTTCAAGAATGGTAGCGATTAATGATCCTCCCATCCCTGCAATAGTAATACAATCTACTTCTCCCTGTTCAATTACTTCTAATCCATTCCCTTTTCTGACTGAAATGAAAGAAGTCAGTCCTTCCTCTCTAACTTGTTTGCAGGCTGATTGGTATGGTCCATCTACTACTTCGCCAGCTATCGCAAAAGAAGCTTTATTTTTTTTCAGCATATAACAAGGTAAATACGCATGGTCTGATCCAATATCTGCAAATGAGGCTCCCATTGGAATATATTTTGCCACCGTTTCTAATCGATGTGATAATTTATCTGTATTCATTTTACCCCCACATTTCATCTTCTCTCTCATTTTTTCTTTCTGCGCATCTAATAGTATAATTTTAGTTGCAGAAGGATGCAAAAAAACCTTTACTTATATCATTTTAATGAAGAATAAACTACATACTAACACAAAACCTATGCAGGAAGAAATCGTAAAATATAATAACTTAAATTTCCTTCCTGCGATAAACCAAATAATACAATTAAATAGTAAAACAATAGATAAAAAAATAAAATCATGTGAAAAAATACGTAAAACAACATAGACACTTGTCAATAAAACAATCAAGGCTGCAGCAACAACAGGTATGTCTATCGATTTAGTCTTTTTTTTGTAAAAATAAAGACCAATCAAACAAAAAGTTAGAAAAATTTGAGAAATAGCTATTTGCAAAATGAAAGACAATTCAGTAAAATATAATAAAACTGTAGTAAGAGGAATCAGCAACAAAAAAAGAATATGGAACAAACCCCCTATTTTCTTATTTGTTTCTTTTTCCATTGATTGGTTTCCTGCTGTATAAAGTGATAACAAATAATCACAGTAGTGCGCTGGAAGCATACGATTTTCTTTCCAATAGACAATTTCTTTGACAATTATTTTTTTTCTATCTAGATCCATTTTTTCACATCCTTATGTAATAGCAGGCTCAGATAAAATATTTCTGTATACCTATAAAACACAATAAAAGGTGTCGCGAACAGAGCCAACGTCCGTTTTGACTATAAATAAGCACAAATTTCAACGAAAGCCGAGTAGTTCATTCACTTTTTCATAAAAAAAGAAATAGCTACTTCCATTGTAAGAAGTAAACTATTTCTATTCAATCCATCCTTTGAATTTTTTGATAAAATCTTTTACTCTAAGAAATCTTTTAATCGTTTGCTTCTGCTTGGATGTCTTAACTTTCTTAATGCTTTTGCTTCAATTTGGCGAATTCGTTCACGGGTTACACCGAAAACTTTTCCGACTTCTTCCAATGTTCGTGTACGGCCATCATCTAGGCCAAAACGAAGTCTTAATACATTTTCTTCACGATCCGTTAATGTATCCAAAACATCCTCTAATTGTTCTTTTAACAATTCATAAGCAGCATGCTCAGATGGAGAGGTCGCATCTTGGTCTTCAATAAAATCACCTAAATGAGAATCATCTTCTTCCCCAATTGGTGTTTCTAACGATACTGGCTCTTGAGCAATTTTAAGGATTTCTCTTACTTTGTCTGGAGTTAAGTCCATATCTTCTCCAATTTCTTCAGGCGTTGGTTCACGTCCTAAATCTTGAAGAAGTTGACGCTGCACACGAATTAATTTATTTATCGTTTCAACCATATGAACGGGTATACGAATTGTTCTAGCCTGATCCGCAATAGCTCTTGTAATCGCTTGGCGAATCCACCAAGTAGCATAAGTACTAAATTTATATCCCTTGATATAATCAAATTTTTCAACTGCTTTAATTAATCCCATATTACCTTCTTGGATAAGATCAAGAAACATCATTCCACGGCCTACATATCTTTTGGCAATGCTGACAACTAAACGCAGGTTTGCTTCTGCAAGTCGTCGCTTCGCTTCCTCATCCCCTTTTTCAATACGTTTGGCCAAATTGATTTCTTCTTCTGCAGATAATAAATCTACTCTGCCAATTTCTTTTAAATACATTCTAACTGGATCGTTTATTTTCACTCCAGGAGGAACACTTAAATCATTTAAATCAAATTCTTCCTCCCCTTTAGTAAGCTCTTGAACATTAGGAGCCTCATCTTCTGTATCACCGATAAGTTCGATGCCTTGATCTCCTAAAAATTCATAAAACTCATCCATTTGATGGGAATCTAATTCAAAACTCGATAACTTTTCTGCAATATCATCATATGCTAACACACCAGTTTTTTTACCTACTTGTGTTATTTGTTCCTTTACCTGATCAAGGGTCAATTCCGTTTCAACCTCTTTTGAACGGGCTGACTTTTCAGCCATATGTCCCCCTCCTTCCAAAAAATCAAGACAAAATCCGTTTTCATTATTTTAGCGCTTTTTCTAACAACAGCACTTCCATGCCTATTTTAGCAGCCTGAACATAATCCTGTTGTCGTTCAGCTTCTTTTTGCAATGTTTTTTTTTCTTTTATTACCAACAACTTCTCATAATTTAACATTTGCTTCATGTAATCCAATAATTCTTGATCACTAATTTCGTCGTTGATATCCATCATTTCAATATCTACTACCATCCGCTTTAATTCACTATCATCAAGGAAATTAATAAATGAGCTTGTATCAGAGATTTGTCCTTTTTCATAATAAGCTAGCAGATACGTAAATATTGCCTGGTGTTCATCAATATTAAAACTTTTTCCTTGCAAAAACTCCTGCACTTTAAAAGCAGTGTCTTCGCTTTTCAGCATATGTGCAAGCAGTCTTCTTTCAGCCGTATGAAAAGCAGGCAATAAATTTTTCATTTGTTTTCTTACACTATATTGCTTAACTGGCGTACTAATGCTTTTATTTGAATTATTTCTTTGCAGAGAATCGGCAAGCTGACTCTCTTGCTGCTGCAATGCTTCTAAAGAGATTGAAAACTCTGAAGCAAGCTGTCTTATATAATGGTCTTTTTCAACTGCCTTCTCAAGCTTAGCAATTTCTCCTAGTACTTCTTCTATATAGGCTAGCTTATCTCCTTCATTTTGAAGATTTTTACCTCTTCGAAAATAAAGTAATTTAAAGCTCATATAAGGAAGACTGTTGTGAAGAATTTCATGCTGCAATTTTTCTTTCCCAAATTGGTTAAAAAAATCATCTGGATCCATTCCATCCGGCAATAATGCCGCTTTAACAGTAATGTTTGCTTTTGTTAAAAGCTGTCCCGCACGATAGGCTGCTTCGATTCCAGCAGAATCGGAGTCATAGCAAATAGTAACTGTTTGAGCATTTCTTTTTAGAGTAGCAACATGATCATCTGTTAGAGCTGTACCCATCGTTGCAATTCCATTTTCTATGCCAGACTTTGAACCCGCGATACAATCAGCAAATCCTTCAAATAGTACCGCATGCTGCATCTTCCGAATGGTTGGCCTTGCCATATGAAAATTATAAAGCGTACTGCTTTTATTAAAAATTGGTGTTTCAGGACTGTTTAGGTATTTGGGATGAGAATCCCCTAGCGCACGTCCCGAAAATGCAATTGTGTGGCCATTATGATCCGTGATGGGAAATATGATTCGATCTCTAAAGCGATCGAAATACTTATCATCCTTTTCACTTTTAATAATTAATCCTGCTTTTTCCATCAATGAAACATTATATTTTCTTTTCCCTAAAAACTTTACTGCTAAATCCCATGTTTGCAAAGAACATCCTATTTGAAACTTTTCAATAACAGGAAGAGTAAACCCTCTATTCAGTAAATATTCAAGTGCGTGTTGACCATCTTTTGTATTTACCAGCAAATGATGATAAAATTTAGTTAACAAATCATGAGCATCCAGCATTTGTTGGATATCATTTGGTATATCTTTTTTCTTCTCTGCTTCTGTCAATTCAATACCAATATCAAGATTTGCTCTTTGTGCTAATTTTGCAGCAACTTCTTGAAAAGAATACCCTTCTAGGTCCATTAAAAAAGAAAATACATTTCCGCCTGCATTGCAGCCAAAACAGTGGAAAATTTGTTTTTCTGGAGAAACAGAAAATGATGGGGTTTTTTCTCCGTGAAATGGACATAATCCTAAATAATTACGACCTTGTTTTGTTAATTGGATATGTTCTCCAATAACATCCACAATATCAATCGCTTGTTTTATTTCATTTATTTTCTCTTCAGGAATAAGCCCGGCCATTTAAGACATCTCCCCTACTACTTGCCTACTTGAAGTATTCGACACAAAATGTTAAACTCCTTCAATTTTCGACAAAATTCTCTTTAAATTTTTCTTAAATCTTTGGCGGTCGTCCTCACTAAACGATTTTGGCCCTTTTCCATATATGCCTCTTCTTCTTGCTTTGGCAGATAAATAGCGCATATCCAAAGCAGTTTGAATATCCTTCTCTTCCATTACAATTCCCCTTGGAGAAAGAACATACACTCCTTTTAATAAAAGAGTAGAGGCTAAACCAATATCTTGTGTGATGACAATATCCTGTTTTTTCACTTTATTCATAATAAATAAATCAACTGCTTCTTTGCTGCTGTCAACATATTTCCACTTCATCTCTTCCTGCTCTTTTGTCATATGAGCATAAGAAGCAATAAATAACAGCTCGAAATAATAGTTTTTAGCAATTTCGACAATTTCCTGCTTTACTGGACAGGAATCAGCGTCAACATAGATGGTATGTTTCCCTAATGTACTACTTATTCTACATCACTCCACATATTCCTTCTTCCAAATTTTTTTTTCGAAGAAAGAAGTATTGTCGAAAGTTTTTTATACTTTTTTCTTGACTTCTAACAATAAATAGTTTATTCGTTATCCATCAACTCTAAACCTAAATATAATACTTTTTTATCACAATTTTTTATTATAGTACATAAACAAAGGAATTTCCATTGTTTTTTTCAAAAATGCAGGACAAATTTGTTCTCTATTTTTAGTATATTTGCATGAAGAGGAAGAGCAAGAGTTTTAATAAACGAAAATAGAAAGACCTTACCGCTAATCAAGACAAAGTCAAATTATAGGATAAATAGATAAAGTAAACTTCCATCAGTGGAGGTTTTTTCCTCATCCCCCGCTGATGGTTAGTTGCACTTATCGGACCTTTATGGGCAGTTATCCCCCACCTAGCTTCCTCGATTTCTCAGCATCCCCGAGGTGGGGGTTTTACTGCCCGTTAAGAGTGGGATAAAAAATCAAGAATTATGTTTTGTACGGTAATAGAGATTAAAAATAATATTCGCTGTTTCCTCTACTGCTTTGTTCGTAACATCAATAACAGGACATCCTATTTGGTTCACAATTTGATCAAAATAGGTTATTTCCTCTTTAATTCGCTCAATACGTGCATAACTTGCACTATCACTTAATCCTAATGAAATTAAACGTTCTTTTCGGATATTATTCAATTTTTGCGGACTAATCTTTAACCCAAAGCATTTACTTGCAGGTTGTTCAAAAAGCTCTTTAGGAGGATCTACTTCTGGCACGATCGGGACATTTGCAACCTTTACTCTTTTATGTGCTAAAAATTGCGAAAGTGGTGTTTTAGAGGTTCTTGACACCCCAAGCAAAATAATATCTGCTTTATCCAGCCCCCTTGGATCTCTTCCATCATCATATTTAACCGCAAATTCAATTGCTTCCACTTTTTTAAAATAATCATCATCCAATTTTCGGACAAGTCCAGGTTCAAACAATGGAGTTTTTCCCCATAGCATTTGAAATTGATCAATGATTGGACCAATAATATCACAAGCATATACTCCCACTTCTCTTGCAAGTTCGCTCATATAATTTCGCATTTCTGGCTTTACCAAGGTATAGGCAATCATGCCATGTTCTAACTTAGCCTGTAGCACTACTTCATGTATATTCGATCGATCCTCCACGAAGGGAAATCTTTTTATCAAAACATTTACATTATGTCCTGAAAATTGACTGATTGCTGCTTTCGTAACAAGTTCTGCTGTTTCACCAACCGAATCGGAAACAACATAAATTATTTGTTTTTCTTCCATTTTGTATTTCCCCCTTATTTTTACTAGCTTTTTTCTGCAAGGGTGACTAATGCTTTCGTAATATTTGTTTTTGTTACTCTCCCTATTACAATTAGTCCTTCTTGGGTTTCCTTTACAACTGGAAGTGCATCTATTTCTCTCTCTATTAATTTTTTGCCAACATCCACTAGTAAATCATTTATATAACAATAAGTAACATTTGGCATTCGTGTCATCATCATAGTCACAGGCAAAGAAGTTAAATCTTGTTTCCCAATGCTCGCTCGCAAAAAATCTTTGCGTGAAACAACTCCCACTAAAACAGAGTGGTCGTCTACAACAAAAACAGTCCCAACATCTTCTGTAAACATGGTCACAATCGCATCATATACAGACATATTATCCCTTACAACTGCCGGCATAGAATGATAATCTTCGACTAATAAATTTCGAATATTTTCAGTCAGCAATCGCCCTGAAGTTTTACCAGTATAAAAATAACCAACTCGGGGTCTTGCATCTAAAAAGCCAGCCATTGTTAATATAGCAAGATCTGGCCTTAATGTTGCACGAGTTAAATGTAATTCATCTGCAATCTGCTCTCCCGTAATCGTTCCGTTGTTTTTTACAATCTCAACTATTTGTTCTTGCCTTTTATTTAGTTTCACTTTTTATTCACCACCTTTAAATGAAATACTTTCACAAGTGCTGCTAAAGCCATCTCAAAAAAGAAAAACGATAATAAAGTGAACCTTTCCATCAGTAGGGGTTTTCTTCATCCCCCCTGATGGTTAGTTGAACTTATCGGACCTTTACGGGCGAGTTTCAACACCTAGCTTCTTCGATTCCTCAGTATCTTGAGGCGGGGGTCTTACTGCCCGTTAAGAGTGGGATAAAACACTAGCACATTTTGTTTTTTGTGCATGAAAACTAAAAGGCAAATTTCCATTTCATCATTCGTTCTACCTGTTGCATCAATTAAACTGGAGATTTCATACTAAATATCCCCTATCTAGAAAATCCCATTCCTACATCTTTCAAAGTCTCGTGTTAAAAGACTTGTATTGAATTATATTGTCTACATGCTGAAAGCTTTCACTAAAATTAAACTTTAGTGAAAGCTTTGATAAGAGAGTACTATCTTAATTTAATACTATTCATATATTACTTTACAAGAATTTCATTCACATTTGCCAACTTCTTAATTAAATCTGCCAATTTCACCATTTGTGTTAAACGATTTTCTTTTACTTTGTTGTCCTCTGCCATAACCATTGTATGATCAAAATAATTTGTAATGCTTTCTTTTAAAGAGAAAAGCAACTGAAAGTATTCTTCTTCATTATTTGTATTTTCTAATTTATCTTTTACAGATAAATAACTTTCATATAAAGAAGATTCTTGCTCATTCTCAAATAGTCTTTGATCAATATCACCAGTAGAAACTGCCTTGCTTGAGATATTTATCACACGGCTTAACGCTTCCATACCTTCTTTGAAGCCTTCGTCTTCTTTATGTGCTTCCAAAACATGTGCTTTTCTAATTAAACTGGCAATAATACCGATTTTATTTCCAAGAACAGCGTCAATCAAATCATAGCGGATGCCTTCTTCTTGAAGAATATGCTTCACACGAAGTTTAAAGAAAGAAATAATATTTTGGTATAATTTATCTTCGGAAACTTTAAACGTATTTGTACAATTGCTGATTGTAAGCTTAACAAGCTCTTCTAATGACAATTCCCAGCTTTTATTTTTTAATGTCTGTACAATGCCAGCTGCCTGTCTTCTAAGTGCATAAGGGTCTTGTGAGCCTGTTGGAATAAAACCAATGCTGAAGAAAGAAACAATCGTATCCATTTTTTCCGTAATGGAAAGCAGTGCACCTTCATTGCTGGCTGCTGTATCATCATCTGCATGCCTAGGCATATAATGCTCATTAATTGCTTTTGCAACCTCAGCTTTTTCCCCTTTTTGAAGGGCATACTTCTCTCCCATGAGGCCTTGCAGTTCAGGGAATTCATATACCATGTTTGTTACTAGATCAAACTTGGCAATTTGCGCAGCCCTTATTGCATTTTGTTTTTCCTGATCATTCAGCTGAAGCATATCTGCCAATTTTTTAGTTAATGCAGAAACTCTGTCTACTTTTTCCCACAATGTCCCAATTTCTTCATGGTAGACAATAGACTTCAATTTTTCCAGCAAAACATCAATTTGCAGCTTTTGGTCTTCTTTATAGAAAAATGCAGCATCAGCCAAACGTGCCCGCAGCACTTTTTCATTTCCTTTTGCCACTTTTTCCAAATGATTGTGATCACCATTTCTTATAGTTACAAAAAACGGCAATAACTTTCCTTCTTTTGATTTCACTGGAAAATAACGTTGATGTTCTTTCATACTTGTTATAAGCACTTCATTCGGCAGCTCCAAAAATTCTTCTTCGAATTTACCAAATAATGCGGTAGGATATTCAAGCAGATTGGTTACTTCCTCTAATAACTCTTCTTCTATCGGAATAATCCAGTTATTTTCTTCTTCCAGCTTTTTAATTTGTGATACAATCGCTTTTTTTCGTTCTATCGGATTTGCCATTACAAATTGACTCAATAGTACTTTTTCATAATCACTAGGCTGTTCAAATGTAATATTGCCGCCGAGGAAACGATGACCCAATGAAGTATTATTTGTAGATACATTTGTAATCGTAAACGGAATTATTTCTTCTCCAAATAAAGCAACTATCCATTTAATAGGACGAATATAGCGAAGATCATTATTTGCCCAACGCATATTTTTTGGAAAGGTTAAACTTAAAATAATATCTTTCAATTCGGCCAATAATTCTATTGTCGCTTGGCCTTTTATAAATTTTTTGACATGAGCATATTCCACGCCTTTAATTTCTTTGAAAAAGATATCTTCCACCGTCATTTGTTGGCCTTTCGTAAATCCAACAGCTGCTTTTGACCACTCACCTTGTTCATTTAATGCGATTTTTCTTGCAGGGCCTTTTGCTTCCTCTTCCACATCTTTTTGTGCTTCATCCAAATCACTGACAAGCACTGCTAATCTTCTTGGCGTTGAGAAGGCTTGAACCGATCCATACGCTAGTTGTTTTTCTTTTAACCAAGCTTCTAGTTTTTCTTTTAAGGAATTCATACTGCTTGTCACAAACCGCGCCGGCATTTCTTCTAGACCAATTTCTAATAACAAGTCTTTATTGCTCATATTATTCAGCCTCCTTGCTTTTTAAAATTGGGAATCCCAGCTTTTCTCGTTCTTCATAAAATGTCTTCGCCACTTTGCGGGCTAAATTACGACATCGTGCAATATATCCTGTTCTTTCTGTTACAGAGATTGCCCCTCTTGCATCAAGAAGGTTAAATGCGTGTGAGCATTTTAAAACATAGTCATATGCAGGATGAACTAAGCCTTCATCCATTTGTCTATGCGCCTCTTTTTCATAAATAGAAAACAAGTTAAACAGCATATCCGGATCGGATGTTTCAAATGTATATTTACTATGTTCAAATTCCGGCTGATAAAAAATATCTTTAATCGTAAAGCCATCTGTCCATTCTAGTTCAAAAACATTTTCTTTATCTTGAATATAAGAAGCAAGTCTTTCAATTCCATATGTGATTTCGACGGATACTGGTTTGCATTCTAATCCGCCAACTTGTTGGAAATACGTGAATTGGGTAATTTCCATTCCATCCAGCCATACTTCCCAGCCAAGGCCAGCACATCCTAACGAAGGATTCTCCCAGTTATCCTCTACAAATCGAATATCGTGTTCCAATGGATCGATTCCCAACGCTTTTAAGGAGTCAAGGTATAATTCCTGAATATTATCAGGAGAAGGCTTCATAATAACTTGAAATTGATGATGTTGATACAAACGGTTGGGATTTTCTCCGTATCTTCCATCTGCCGGTCTTCTAGATGGCTCTACATAAGCCACATTCCATGGCTCAGGTCCAATAGCTCTTAAAAAAGTATAAGGGCTCATCGTTCCAGCACCTTTTTCTACATCGTATGCCTGCATTAAAATACAGCCATAATCTGACCAATGTTTTTGCAATGTTAAAATCATGTTTTGAATATTCATTGCTCTTATTGCACCTCCAAAAATTTCATCCGTTTGCATAGGGGAGGATGAATCGGTACCTTTTTGTACCTAAGTTGAAAACACAAAAAAACTCCCGCCCCTATGCTTTTTAGCATAGGGACGAGAGTTAACCCGCGGTTCCACCCTATTTGCTGCATCTTCTGCAGCCACTTTCCGTTAATGTTGCTCCATGAACGCCTTCCTTAATGCTTCTGCACCCGGCTTCCACTATCCCAGGCTCGCTTATCAAAAGGTAATTAAGTACTACTTTCTTTTCAACGCAACTATTTTATTACCTGAATATTAACGAAAAAAATTTCTATTGTCAACCTTTATTCAAATTGCTTTCCAAAGTCTTTTATTGAGTTGAGAAATTTTTTCGATTTTAAAAATAATCCCGAATACTCCTCATAATAAGCAGAAATGATCGTATTCAGCTCTTTTTTTGTTTCTTCTTTAATGGAAATATTTCCAAGTCTCGCTAAATCAAAATAATAAAAAACTCTTAACAGTTTTACGGCTGCCTGTGAAATTTTATAATGATAGGGATCTTTTTCAATACAGCGATGACAAATTAATCCACCTTCTCGAATAGAAAAAGAAAAATGACCGTCAACAGCTCCACAAACACTGCACTTATCCAATACAGGATATAAACCAAGAACATTCAGCATTTTCATCTCATAAATGAATACGAGCACTTCCGCATCATATCCCTCATTCATATATTGCAGTGTTTGGTAAAGCAATTCAAACTGATAGGGGTTTGGTTTTTTTTCATCTACACATTTATCCGTCAATTCAACAATAAAGCTTGTGTAAGCCGTTAAAAAAATATCTTCTTTCAACGAACGCATGCTTGTGATTATTTCTCCCTGCTGCATCAATCCAAGCCCGCTGCTTCTTTGTACAAGATAATAACCATATGTAAAAGGCTGGGTAACAGCGGAGAGCCTGCTGTTCGTTTTTTTAGCTCCTCTTGCCATTACGCCAACCTTTCCCCACTCACGGGTATATAATGTTACGACTTTATTTGTTTCGCCATAATCAATTGTTTTGATTACAATACCTTCGCATTTTTCTAGCATCGCAGCTCACCATCCCTTTTTAAGAGACAGATTCTATGAGATGGGGAAATCAATATTTGCTAGCTCTTCATCTTGTTCGCCCGGTATTTCATGATTATCCTTTTCTAATTCTTTAAAGAGTAGATAAGTATCAATATTACCTGTTTGAGAAAAAACTTTCCAGGTAAAGTCTAACATAATAAACCCACCTTTCAATTTTAAAAACTAGCTTTATTTGCTTTAACCTTATCATAGCCTGTCTTTTTAAAATCATGAGACGAAAATATTGCTAATTAAAAACATGTATAAATTAGAAAAACAGAAGCGCCTTGATTATTGCCGTACGGACTGGAAGGGCTTCGACTAAGATAAAGTGAACCTTTCCATCAGTGGGGGTTTTCTTCATCCCCCACTTATGGTTAGTAGAACTTATCGGACCTTTACGGGCGAGTTTCAACACCTAGCTTCCTCGATTTCTCAGCATCCCCGAGGTGGGGGTCTTACTGCCCGTTAAGAGTGGGATAAAACGAGACATCAGGCGCTTCCGCTTTGATTATTGCCTAGATTAAACACAGACGAATCGGCATAAACATTAATATTCGTCTTCTCTAAACCCAAAATCTCTTAATTGAGTCATTTTATTTCGCCAATCTTTTTGAACTTTCACCCATAGTTCTAAGAAAACCTTTGTTCCAAGAAGATTTTCAATATCGATTCTTGCTCTTTTGCCAACTTCTTTTAACATGCTGCCTTGCTTACCTATTACGATGCCTTTTTGCGAATCTCTTTCCACTACAATAGTCGCCATAACATGCACAATGTCATTTTGCTTTTTTTCCATTTTATCAATTACAACGGCTAATGAATGAGGAATTTCCTCCCTTGTTAGGTGCAGCGCTTTTTCTCTAATCAATTCCGAAACAATAAATCGTTCTGGATGGTCTGTTACTTGATCTGCCGGATAAAACTGAGGTCCTTCTGGCATATAGGATTTTATCTGCTCCAATAATTTCTCTACATTATTTCCTTCTAATGCAGAAATCGGCACAATTTCTTTAAACGGATATTTTTCTTTATACGAATCAATTACCGTTAATAGTTTATCTGGATGAATGGCATCGATTTTATTTACGACTAGGAAAATAGGCGTTTTAATATTTTGGAATTTCTCAAGAATAAATTCTTCTCCTCTTCCAAATCCTTCTTCTGCATTTACCATAAATAAAATTAGATCCACTTCTTTTAGCGTATTTTGAGCAACTTTCATCATAAAATCGCCAAGACGATGCTTCGGTTTATGAATGCCTGGTGTATCAATAAAAATAAGCTGGGAATCATCAGTTGTTAGAACCCCTTGAACTTTATTTCTTGTGGTTTGCGGCTTATCACTCATAATGGCTATTTTTTGGCCTATAACACGGTTTAAAAAGGTTGATTTTCCGACATTTGGTCTCCCGATAATGCTGATAAATCCTGATTTATGTTCATTGCTATTATTTATATTCATTTAAATCCTCCGGTGAAAATGCTCCTGGCAATAATTTTTCTACAGTCGTTGTTGAAATTTCTCCTTGCAAATTGGTTAATACAACCAGCATGTCTCTTGGACAAAACTCTGAGATTACCTGTCTGCAGGCTCCGCATGGAGATACTGGTCCATTCGTATCTGCTACCACTGCTAACATGGTAAAAGTAGTGTCTCCTTCTGAAACAGCTTTAAAAACAGCCGTTCTTTCTGCACAATTTGTTACACTATATGATGCATTTTCAATATTGCATCCATGGTATACTTTTCCATCTTCAGTTAGGAGGGCAGCGCCGACTTTAAACTTTGAATAAGGTACATACGCTTTTTCTCTTGCTTTTTTCGCTTCTTCTATCAATTGCTGTTCTTTCAAATATAATCCCTCACTTTATTTTGCTTTATTAAAAAGGCTCTTTAAATTTCGTTGTTGATTTTAAAATGGTCAGGCAATCCACTCGCTTTCCGCGGACGAACTAGCAAGCCTCTTTTCTCGTACCTCGCTGCTGAGTCTTGCTAGCCCGTTTTTCCGCAGGAGTCTCGCAGATTTCCTTCCCAAATCAACAGTATCGTTTATCAGAGCCATTAAAAAAGTTATTTTTAGTGGTTTTGTTAAACTTTCAGAATGTACTGCACCATGAAATGTTTGTTGAAAATTATTTTATAGCAAATATATAACGTTTTCAATAAGTCTAATTCCGTAGACAATATATAGAAAATAATATGCTTCTGCTTGAAATATCATCACTTCTATTCTGGAAACTGTACCTTTACTAAAAATACTATATAAAAATTATATACTATATCCAGCTATCTATAAAGTGAACCTTTCCATCAGTGGGGGTTTTCTTCATCCCCACTGATGGAAAGCTTGCGGTCCACAGGATGCGGATCACACAAACGTCGCCACAGGAAGTAGCGACCTTAGTTTGTGTACCTCTATCGGACCTTTACGGGCGAGTTTCAACACCTAGCTTCTTCGATTCCTCAGCATCTTTAGGTGGGCGTCATACTGCCTGTTAAGAGTGGGATAAAGAGAAACTCCAATAGTAGTAGGGGTCTTTCATTTCCACTGTTGGTTTGGTTTGGTTTGGTTTGGTTCGCTGCGCTTTACAGGATTTAAAAAACACAAATATACACATAAGATTTAATTTGTAATCCCTTTATCGGGTTTTCACGAGAAAAAACTAAAGTGAAAGAGGCTTTTATCCTATTGCACCAGCTGTAGCCAAGTACGATAAAAGGAAATTCGTTTAGGCAGCACCTTACTAACCAAAACAAATTTCCTTTATAACACCTACTATTTGAGAAGCTTCATATGGGTTTAATATCCGTTTAGAACGGAATCAAGTATTGTTTAAAATAACCAATTCGGAAATATCTTCGGAAAAAAAATAATAAAACCAATCACAAGAGATAATATTGCAGCAATAAAAACAGCACCAGCAGCGATATCCTTTGCCTGCTTGGCGAGTGGGTGGTATTCCTTTGTAACTAAATCCACAACACGTTCAAGAGCAGTATTCATTAGTTCCATTGCAATAACAAATCCTACAGCAATAGAAAGAAAGAGCCACTCTACAGCAGATACTTGGTAATAGCAGCCAAGAGCCAAAACAATCATCGAAATAATCAAATGGATTTTTAAATTTCTTTCTTTTTTTATTGCCGACAAAATGCCTGACAGAGCTAAACGAAAGGAGGATAATTGACTGTTTTTTTTGATACTTTTATCTTTCGAGCCCAAATTCATCTAAAATTTCCTTTTGAAGTGAGAACATTACGTCTTCCTCCTCTTTTGTAAGGTGGTCATATCCTAATAAATGAAGCAAACCATGTACGGATAGAAAACCTAGCTCCCTCATATAAGAATGGCCATATTCTAATGCTTGCTCTTCCGCTTTGTCAATCGAAATAATGATATCCCCTAACACTCTAGGCATATCTACACCTATAAGTTGTATTTCTCCTTCTCCCAACTCTTCCATTGCAAACGAAATAACATCAGTAGGCTGATCCTTTTCTCGATATTCTTTATTTATTTCTTGAATTCTAGTGTTGTCGACAAACGTAACAGACAGTTCAATAGCGCCTTCCAACCCTTGTTTTTCAGCAGCAAATTGGATCAGTTCCTGTATGGTGCTTATTTCCTTTTCTTCTACTTTCTCTGTTTCATCAATAAAATCAATTTCGATATTCATGCTCGTTCTTCCTTTACTTTTTCATATCTGGATATTCTATTCTTGAATGGAATATTCCTTTTAATGTTTCACTTAATGTATTTCGAATCACATGTAGTTCCTTTAATGTTAAATCACAATCATCTAATTGACCATCCTGCAATCGATCGGAAATAATATTTTTTATTAACCCTTCAATTTGTTCCGTAGTAGGGGATGTTAGGCTTCTAACAGCAGCTTCCACACTATCAGCAATCCCGATTATTGCCACTTCTTTTGTTTGAGCTTTTGGGCCAGGGTATCGAAAATCTGCTTCTTTTATGTCCAATCCTTTTTCTTTTGCTTTATAATAAAAATATTTTAAAAGCGATGTGCCATGATGCTGTTCGGCAATATCCACAATTTCTTTTGGCATTTTAAATTTCCTTAATAATTCCGCTCCGTCGGTTGCATGTGCTACAATAATATTTTTACTAGCTTGTGGCGGTATCCGATCATGGGGATTACCCATATTCATTTGATTTTCGATAAAGAAATGGGGTCTTTTAGTTTTGCCTATATCATGGTAATAGCAGCCAACTCTGGCCAGCAGACCATTTGCACCAATTGCTTCACAGGCTGAATCAGCCAAATTAGCAACCATGACACTATGATGATAAGTTCCAGGTGTTTCGGTTAATATTTTCTTTAATAACGGATGATTAGGATTAGAAAGTTCAATTAGCTTAATGGTCGAAATAATGCCAAATCCAGCTTCAAAAAATGGCAATAATCCAATCGTCAATACAGCCGATGCAATTCCTGAAATAAATGCTGTTAGAATAAAAAAACCATATTCTTTTATATCGTATTGTCCATTTTGCATAAATATCATGGACAGTATGGCAATTAAATTGATACAAGAAACTAATAGTCCTGCCTGCAGAATATTAGAACGCTGATTATGTTTTTTCAAAAATAATATCGCCGCCATTCCACCAGCAATAATATACACTCCTATTGAAACATTAAAGGTGCCGGAAACCTCTTCATTAAACATAATCATTCCACAAACCCCAAGCGCTACTGTGACAATAATTGCAAATTTTTCTTCAATCAGAATTTTTATTAACATCACGGCCATTGCTGCAGGGAAAATATAGCTGATCTCCGTATATTTAAACTGCTGAAATATGCTGATTGTTTTCATTACAAGAATACTGAAGAGAAAAATGAGTGCAAACATAATCCTATAGTTCTGTTTGGCCTCCTTTTTAACATTCATGATTAATAAATAATAGTAAAGAAGGGAAAGAATGGCTACAATGATTATGCCAAGTCCAATAAATGGCTGAACCGAATTCTCACTTGCCAGCAATCCTACTAATTCTAATTGTCTATACACTTCCCTGCTTATTAGTTGACCTTCTTCCACTATAATTTGACCTTGCAGAATTTTTACCGGATCCACATTATCAACCGCTTGCTGTCTTAATTCTTCTGTAGCAGAAGGATCATAAAACTCATTTTGAATAATTGCCAATCTGCCTAAATCAATAGAAGCGCTTTTTAAATCCGAATTCAAACTGTAGTTGCTTTTTAACTCTTCTTCTAATCGTTTCTTTGCATTTTCTACATCAGCAGCAGGAATTTTATTACTCATTACCGTATTAATCGCCGTTACAGTTACATCCTTCGCTATGTCCAAATCTTCATCTGAAGAAGCTAGAAGTGCTTTTAAAGATGTATCCATTACTTCATTTGAGACATTGTCCGTTAAATTTTCCTTTAATTGAACAAGCTTTTCATTTATGGATGGTTCTGAAACTTTTGCTTTTCCACTGTCTTTTTTTGCATTTTTTTTCCTTTGTTCTTCTAAATTCTTTTCCACCTCATTATTCACTTCAGTAACGGAATCAAAAATGGAAGAAATTAAATCCACTCTATTTTGTGCAATCTCTTTATTGACAATATATACATCCTGCACCTGATTTCTGCTGTCTTCTTTTTTCTTTTCTGTGCTTACTTTATCTTCGATCGTAATCGGAGATCTTATTGTTTGATCGGTGACAGTAAATAGGCTTACGTTTAATTTTTCTGGTTTCACATTACCGAACATCAGAAAAAACAATATAATGCCGATAAATAAAAATAATATTATTTTCATGATGCTGGCATTCATTAATTTTTTTAAAGCATCAATAAAATTACGAAAGAAATACATCATAACCTCCTATCTTTCGTATTGTCTGAAGAGATGCAACGAAGTAATATGTAAAATCATAACAGTTTTTCCGTACGTTTTCATCTTTTTTTCCCATTTTCATGCATATTTATCGATTAACAAATTAAAATCTTAAAAAGCCGAATCTTCCTCTCGTTATGAAAGAGATAGAAGATTCGGCTTATTCATCTCGTTGTTCCCTTAGTAGGCAGCCTCATTACTTAAGGCTGTGTTCGTATAGATTGTTACTTTTAATCTCGCATCCTGCACACCCTTCGCATTCCCACAGGAGTCTACGTAAGCAGGATGCTAAGTACTGTTCGCCCATTTTTTTATGCGAAAAACAACAAACTTTGAGAAAACAGCCTTACGTTGACACGAACGGTTCCATCCTATCTAAGCTTCACAAGCCTCGAAATACCATCGTTTATGATTATCGTTGATTTATACAAATATTATGATTCTAAAAGTTAGCAAAACTTGTATTATTCTTTTTTTAATTTTCTTGTTCTTTATAAGCCAATACAATTTTTCCTACAAGCGGATGGCGAACTACATCGCTTTCTTCCAGATGCACAAAAGCAATACCCGATACTTTATGCAATATTCTTTCCGATGCAACAAGCCCTGATTTAACTCCTTTTGGCAGATCAATCTGTGTTCGATCCCCGGTAATAACCATTTTGGATCCAAAACCAAGTCTTGTTAAAAACATTTTCATTTGAGCTTGTGTAGTATTTTGCGCTTCATCCAGAATGATAAATGCGTCCTCTAGTGTTCTTCCTCTCATATATGCGAGAGGTGCTACTTCAATCGTGTTGCGTTCAATTAGACGAGCAGTATGCTCTGTTCCCAAAACATCATGAAGGGCGTCATACAGCGGTCTAAGATAAGGATCAACCTTCTCTTTTAAATCACCTGGCAAAAAGCCTAAACTTTCACCAGCTTCAACAGCAGGTCTTGTTAATATAATTTTGTTTACTTTGCCGTTTTTTAACGCATTAACTGCCATAACCACAGCCAAATAGGTTTTGCCTGTACCAGCAGGACCAATGCCAAACACTAAGTCGTTTCTTTTAATCGAACGAATATATTCACTTTGACCAATTGTTTTTACTCGGATAGACTTGCCTTTAATTGTTTTCGCTATCTCTTCCTCATACAAGGAACCAAAATATTCCAATGTCCCTTTTTTCGCCAAAGAAATCGCATAAATAACATCCCGTTGACTAATAGAAATGCCTTTCCGGATGATCTGCAGCAGCTTCTCCACTATATCCCCAACAAGCTCGATTGTGTCAGGATTTGTGGAAGAAACATGCAAAGTCTCTCCTCTTGTTACGATATTACAATCCAATTCCTTTTCCAGAATTTCTAGATTGCTGTCACCATTTCCTAATAATGCTACGGCTTCATTAGGGCCATTTAATTTTACATTCATCGTTTTTAAATCTTCTGTCATTCCAAGTCTCCTTGAGTTATAGGTTGTTCTTTCGCAATGTTTTCTATTGTTGTATAGTCTATAGTTAATAATACTTTACCATTCTTTATAGTTTGGCGCAAAATTTTCTCTTCCTTTATTTTCCCTTCTTCCCCAATTTTATTTAAAATTTCTTTTCTTCCCATTTCTTTGCCTTTTTCTATCGCTTCTTTCTCCGAATATATTCTAGTCACTTCTTCTTTTTCCCTATATGTTTTATTTACCATATAAATGGGCAGTTCCCATTTTAAGAACTTGAGTGTTTTATCGTTTTCCTCCACTTCATAATTTTTATATTTTGTTTTCCCAAATCCCCATACAGAAATGTTAATTTTACCTACTTTTATTATATGTTTTTGTTTTTCATTGCCATTAAATACTTGGAACGTACTTTCTATTGGAATAGAAACCTCCGACTTGTACCAAGTTTCCCCCCATATCTTCCCTTCCGCCGCAACTATTCGGGTGTTCTTGTCTTTCCCTATTATTCCCGAAACAAGAAGCTGTCCTTTTTTCACTACATCATGTACTTCAAAGTTTTTTTCTCCCTCTTCTATAAAATAATTCTCAATCGTGGCTTTTTTTGCTGCTATTAAATTTTGCGGACCAGATTTTTTTATTTTTTTCGGCTCGTTTTTTTCCACTACTTGAAAATGATAAGTTGTCCCTTTTAACTCTACGCCAACCCAAGTAATGTCGTTAATACTATTGGTGAGCTCTGCTTGGATGGCATCCAACTCCATCGTTAAAAATTGGAACTTTCCTATTTTAATATCCATCTTATCCAGCTGCTTGCGAATTTTATAATCAGTTGCAGGGTTCGCCCCTTTAATTTCAATTCCCCAAACCATATTGGATAATGTGAAAACAAGTCCCAAAAAAAGCAAGATTCCAATAACAAATCCACCGTTTTTAATCAGTCTTTTATAAAGGAAGGGAGCTCCATACCTGCGCTGGAACTCTAGTTTACAGCCACTTCCCCGAACAATAGTACGCAATGCATTTACTTTTTTTAGCCCCATTTGAAATGTCATGGACTGCGTACCATGTTTTTTAACATTCCAAATGGATACATGGTTCCTAATTAATTGATTTAAAAATCTCTCCAAGCCTTTACCAGTTGCTTTAACTGTCACAACGCCTGTAAAAAATTCTATCCAGTGATTTTTCATAGCAGCCTCCCAAAGATTAATCATTTATGTACATTACCAGATCTATTTTTCCTTCTAATAATATTTCTTCGGTCATAATTGTTTTAATGACAAAGCCTTTTCCTTTTATTAAAAGCTGCCCTTGTTTTAACAGCAGCCTTAATTCCTTATCTGAAAATGCAATCAACCCACGGTGGTTCTCAATATAAATATGAATTTGGCCGATCATTGTGATCCTAGGTAAGTCCATCATGACATCTTGAGGAAGTTCTAAGTTTTTTGCCAGCCAGTTCCGCAAGCTGTGCCCCCATTTTTTAGCCATAAAAAAAGAACCCCCTTTCAACTCATATGTATGAGAAAAAAATGGGTTCTAGCACCTAATTTCATGTAAAAGTTCATTCTTTTTCTACAGATTTTCTGTCAGGAATCAAGCGGCATCAAGGAGTCCAATGGGAAACTCCTTTCCTTGTATTCATTCTGTAGCCGCTTTTTGCTCGAGGAGAAGACAGCACCTCTGAAAGAATAACCGCATCGACCAGCTTATTCTTTGAAAATAATCCATTATCTTCATTTTTTGTTTCAAAAGTGTTTTTCTGTTTGTGTATAGTATGGATTTCTATGCTTTTTAGTTTTTTCTCTAACCATGCTTTTTCTTTTTTCAATCTTTCTAGCTCTTGCTGTACAGCATCTTTTATAGGTTCCTCATTCGCCTTTGCTACATTTCTATTTTTAGGTGCATCTGCTTCTTCCGCTGGAATAGAATATTGCCTATGCTCGGTAGGAATTCTTTTTGATCTTGTTTTTTTATCTTTTTGAAGCATGGAAAAAATAAAACCAACGATCAAAACAAGTATGGAGATATATTCCAAGTAGTCTACTCCTCTCTAGATTTTTTAAGCGTTATTCAAAAAATCACCAAATGATAAGGCAGCGTGGCTTGCTTCTGTTTATATCCTTTTCAAAGCCACATGGAATCATTTATCATTCGTATTTTTATTTTCATTCGTCATTTTTCCGATAGATCCTCTCATTTCCGTGTCTGCCGTAATATTCTGCAGATTCATATAATCCATTACCCCCATATTGCCGGAGCGGAGGGCATCTGCCATCGCCATAGGCACGGTTGCTTCCGCTTCTACCACTTTTGCACGCATCTCTTCTACTTTTGCTTTCATTTCTTGTTCTTGGGCAACTGCCATGGCTCTGCGTTCTTCTGCTTTTGCTTGTGCAATCTTTTTATCGGCTTCTGCTTGTTCTGTTTGTAATTCCGCTCCGATATTTTTACCGATATCCACATCAGCAATATCGATTGATAGAATTTCAAATGCCGTTCCAGCATCCAGTCCTTTAGATAAAACGGTTTGGGAAATTAAATCAGGATTTTCCAACACTTTTTTATGGTTATCAGACGAACCGATCGTAGATACAACCCCTTCGCCGACACGGGCAACAATGGTTTCTTCTCCAGCTCCCCCAACCAGTCGTTCAATATTGGCACGCACCGTAATTCTTGCTTTTGCTTTCATTTCAATTCCATCCATTGCTACACCTGCAATAAATGGTGTTTCAATTACCTTTGGATTTACACTCATTTGTACTGCTTCTAAAACATCACGGCCTGCTAAGTCAATGGCTGCACATCTTTCAAAGGTTAATTCAATATTTGCACGATGAGCAGCAATTAATGCATTTACTACTCTATCTACATTTCCGCCTGCTAAATAGTGGCTTTCCAACTGATTGATGGTAACTTGAAGCCCTGCTTTATGTGCTTTTATGAGGGGATTCACAACACGGCTGGGGATTACCCTTCTTAAACGCATGCCAATAAGTGTAAAGATGCTTAATCGAACACCTGCAGCTAATGCGGAAATCCATAGCATGACGGGAACAAATGTTAAGAGTACTCCTAAAAAAATAACTGCCAATACTATAATAACTACCCAAAAAAGCTCAAAACCGTACATTATTTATCCTCCTTTTGAATCTCACTATTTTCTTGACGAACGACAATTCGTGATCCTTCTGCTTTTACTACTTTTACTTTTACATTTTTTTCAATAAACATTCCTTCACTCACAACATCAATTCGCTCCTCTCCAATTATTACCGTTCCAGCAGGGCGTAGGGCCGTTAAAGTTGTTCCTGCTTTTCCAATTAAATCTGTTCGATTTGGATTTGTCACATATCCACTCTCTGTATTAGTGGAATCTGATAAAATTATCTTCTTGAAAAATTTCATTTTTTTCCCCAACACCTTTACCATAATAATAGATGCAAGGATGGAAACTCCTATTGCAATCAATATGCTTATTCCCATTTGGACAATATTCCCACTGGCAAGAAATAAACTAGCTACAATGGCAATTCCACCTAATATGCCGGCAATGCCTCCTAGTATAAAAAACTCCAAAATTAATAATACGATTCCAATAACAAATAAAAAAATCGTTTCATATCCAGCTAGCCCAGATACAAGATGCCCATAAAAAAATAAAAGGAAAGAAGAGATGCCTATTAAGCCAGACAAACCAAATCCAGGAGAAAATAGTTCAATAAGCACTCCTAAACAGCCAGCCGTTATCAATAGGGGAACAATGTATGGACTTGTTACAAACCGTGCTATTTTATCAGCAAAGCTTTCTTTTACTTTTATTATTTCTGCATGATCCAATTGTAATTTCTGCATTAAATCTTCCAAGTTATTGACAGTGCCTTCAGAATAACCTACTTCCAAGCTTTGAGAAGAGGTAAGGGTTAAATACTTCCCATTAGGAGAGCCATACTTTGGCAAGGAAGTTGTTTTATCAGCCATTGCCAGAGCATAAATTGGATCTCTTCCATTCTTCTCTGCCGCTCCGCGCATCGCAGACAGCCAATAAGATTGCGCCTTTTCACCTGCAGCATTGCCTGCTCCATCAATAATACCAGCTGCCCCGATCCGGCTTCCATCTGCCATATATATTTCATCTGTATTCAACGCAATAAAAGAACCTGCCGAAATGGCATCTTGGTTAATATAACTGATTGTTTTTATCTTTGTTTCCGAAATGCGTTTACCAATCTCTATTGCCGCATCAACTGCTCCACCTGGAGTATCAATTTCAAATATAATCGCTGCTGCATGGTTTTCTTCTGCAGTTGAGATAGCACGACTGACAAAAGCGCTTGATCCTTTTTCAACCGTTTTCTTTATCGGAACTATATAGACAATTTGCCCGTTGCTTCTTGCAAATGCATTACTCGAAACAATGGATAATAAAAAACTGAAAACAAATAGGACAAAAAATAGCTTCTTTCTTTTCATGTTAGCCTCCTTTCCCTATTTAAATTTCTTATGTAAGTTTACGATAAAAAATGAAAAAGGTTTCATTTTTTGTTTTAAAATTGTAAAAAGGCTGCAGTAGTAACTGCAGCCTTTAAAACAAAATCAATTTATGAAAGGTGTTGTTGTACAAGTTTATTTACTAGTGAACCATCTGCTTTACCTTTAACCTTTGGCATTAAAGCAGCCATCACTTTTCCCATTTCCTTTTTGGAAGAAGCACCTGTTTCTGAGATTACAGAAACAATAATTTCTGACAATTCCTCTTCAGAAAATTGTTCAGGCATATATACTTCAACATGCTCTAACTCCGCACGTACTTTGTCAACAAGATCTTGGCGACCTGCTTTTTCAAACTCATGGAGGGAGTCCTTGCGTTGTTTTACTTCGCGAGAAAGGACAGATAACTCGTCTTCTTCTGAAAGTTCACTACCAGTCTTAATGCTCTCATTTTGAATGGCAGCTTTAATCATTCGAATAACAGTGAGTTTATCTTTTTCTTTGTTTTTCATCGCTTGCTTCATATCGGTATTTAAACGTTCGAGAAGACTCAATTAATACACCCTCTCTTTAGAACTTACGTTTTCTTGCTGCTTCTGATTTTTTCTTACGTTTAACACTAGGTTTTTCGTAGAATTCGCGCTTTCTAGCTTCCTGCAAAGTACCAGTTTTTGATACTGAACGTTTGAAGCGACGAAGAGCATCTTCAAGCGATTCGTTTTTACGAACGACGGTTTTAGACATTCTCTTTCCCTCCCTCCGAACACAACACACTAACATTCAACATGTTTTCCATGTACCTTGACATTATAATATATGTACGAATTAAGGTCAACTGTATTTAGCACAGTAGTTGTAAATGTTCATAGAAAAAAAGTGAAAAATTTGATTATCCTCTTATTTTTTCTAGCCTCCGTCTAAAAATTATCGTTATTTCCCTCTCGTATATTCTTTCCCATAAACCAAAATATGCAAGATAAAACCTGCTTTTATGGCATGTCCTTGCTTTTATAGACATATAGATTCTTGAAGGAGTGAAAAAAATGATATATATCGGACTTTTTATCTTATTGATCCTTTTATTTATTTTTGGAATGACATTATTGCGCACCGGGCTTTTTAATTTATCTTCACAATCCTTAAAAATATGGCTCGAGCGACTTACCGATAAACCATGGAAAGGCATGATTATTTCTATTATCATTACAGCTATTCTGCAAAGCAGTTCTGCAGTAATGGTGCTTACAATCGGTCTTATTTCTGCAGGCGTCCTTACATTTCCCCAATCGATTGGCATTATTCTCGGCACTAATATTGGCACTACTTTTACAACAGAATTTATTACATTTAATATAGATAATTTCCTTTTGCCTTTAGCCTTGTTAGGAGTAGTCTTTATATTGGTGAATAAAAGGAAAATGAGAAGCATTGGATTTGTTTTTTTGGGGATTGCCATTGTTTTTACAACAATGAGGGGATTTAAGTATTTTGCAAGTATTTTACAACATAATGCCTTTATGGAGCATTTCCTTTTTTACCTGTCTGACCGAACATTGTTGGCAGTATTTGTTGGCATCATCATTACAGCTCTTATTCAGTCAAGCACAGCCACGATCGGTATCATTATGGGCTTTTTAACGGCTGGTATGCTTCCCATTGAAACAGGGATAGCTGTTATGCTTGGATCAAATGTAGGTACATGCATTACGTCTTATTTGGCTTCTGTAGGGGCACAAAAAGAAGCCAGACTTTCTGCTTATGCTCATATTTGGCTAAACATTGGTGGAGTGGCTCTGTTTTATCCATTCATTGCTCCTTTAAAACAAATTGTTGAAGCACTAACTCCTGTCAAAGATGTGCAGCTTGCCCATGCAAGCTTATTATTTAATGTTATAACCTCTGTCTTAGTTCTTCCATTTGCTCAATCATTTGGAAAGTGGATAATGCGAATGCATAAATAAACGAAAATACACAGAAGCGGAAAACTTAACCAGGAAATATTTGAGAGAAAAATTGAAAAATAACAGGGCTATCACTTGTTCGCTTCCAAAATCCCCCCTTTAAATTATCAGGAAATTCAAAAAGAAATTTCGGATGAGGGAAATTTCACTGAATTCCAGTATTAATATTTCTTTTATAAAACTTTATAACAACTACTTGGACAACCGTCTTATGTTTTTTTCGGTTGACTCACATTCTTCTTTCCCAAATAAAAAAGCTGTCAAAAAAGTCGTTTCAACGACCCTTTTTTGACAGCTCCTTCAACATTAAATATTAATAATCACTATTGCTAGTTAAACCATTCACGATCGCTACACCTGAACTTGCACCAATTCTTGTAGCACCTGCTTGAATCATGATTTCTGTGTCTTCGCTGCTTCTTACCCCGCCTGACGCTTTTACGCCTATATCAGGTCCTACGGTTTTTCTCATTAACTGAATATCTTCCACCGTTGCTCCACCTGTTGAAAAACCAGTAGATGTTTTGACAAAATCAGTACCTGCCTCAACTGCCAAACTGCATGCAGCCTCTTTTTCTTCATCTGTCAACAGACTCGTTTCAATAATGACTTTTGTTAATGCTTTGCCTTTAGCTGCATCCACAACTGCTTTAATATCTTCTTTTACTTCAGCATATCTTTTATCCTTTAATGCACCGATATTAATAACCATATCTACTTCTTGAGCACCATTATCAATAGCATTTTTTGTTTCAAATGCTTTAACAGAAGATGTCGTGGCACCTAGAGGAAATCCAATTACTGTACAAACTTTTACATTTGTTCCTGCCAACAACTCACTAGCAGTCTTAACCCATGTAGGATTGACACATACAGAAGCAAAATCGTATTGCTTTGCCTCATCACATAGTGTTTTGATTTGCTCTTGATTTGCATCAGCTTTTAATAGTGTATGATCAATCATCTTTGCTATATTTGTGCTCATTGTTTTATCTCCCTTATTACAACAGTTTTTAAAGATTTTTTATCCCACGCTAAACGGGCTGTAAGACCCCCACCTCGGGGATGCCGAGAAATCGAGGAAGATAGGTGGGGGATGAGGAAAAACCCCCACTGATGGAAGTTTACTTTATAAAAAGCACGGTCAAAACCTTAATAAGATGCTTGTTTTGCTTCCTTTTACCGTTCGATTTTTCCAGTCTTTAAACAATCGCTTGATGTTGATTAGTATCATCCATTACACGAACAAACTGTCCTTCATTTACCGGGTAGCCAGCTTTCATAATTTTCACTTTTACAATTTGACCGACCATTTCTTCATTTGCAGGAAATACTACTTTTAAATAATTATCTGTATAGCCCACATACAAATCGCCGTTCTCAGATTCTTTATAAATTTCTTCTGGAATAACCTCAACTACTTCTCCTTCATATTGAGAGGCATATTCTTTTGCCAATTGATCAGATAATTCAATTAAACGATGTACTCGTTCATTTTTAATCTCTTCGTCTATTTGGTCTCCCATTCTTGCAGCTGGTGTGCCTGTACGTTTTGAATAAGGGAAAACATGCAGTTCAGAGAATTTATGTTCTTTAATAAAACGATACGTCTCCATAAATTCCTCTTCTGTTTCGCCAGGGAAGCCAACAATAACATCAGATGTAACAGCTAATCCAGGGAGCGCTTTTTTTAAACGGGTAATTCGTTCTGCAAAAAACTCCATCGTATATTTTCTTCTCATTCTTTTTAATACCGTATCAGAGCCGGATTGAAGCGGAATATGAAGATGATTTACTACAATATTTGATTGATCCAATACTTCAATTATTTCATCTGTAATTTGACTGGCTTCGATGGAAGAGATACGTAGTCGCTTCAAGTCTTTTACTTGAGCTTCTAGATCACGAAGAAGACTTGCTAAATTATAGTCTTTCATATCTTCGCCATAGCCCCCTGTATGAATTCCAGTTAAGACTATTTCTTTATATCCAGCATCAACCAATTGCTGTGCTTGTTTGATAACTTCTTTTGGATCCCTTGAACGCATTAATCCTCTTGCCCACGGAATAATACAGAATGTACAGAAGTTATTGCAGCCTTCTTGTATTTTTAAAGATGCTCTCGTTCTGTCCGTAAAAGCAGGAACATCCAATTCTTCATAAACACGGTTTTTCATGATGTTTCCAACCGCATTTATTGGCTGTCTTTCCTGTTTAAATTGTTCAATATACTCCAGCATTTTTACTCTATCCTGAGTCCCCACTACAATATCCACACCTGGAATCGCCATAATTTCTGCAGGAGATGTTTGAGCGTAGCAGCCAGTTACACAAATAACTGCATTTGGATTTTTTCGAACAGCACGTCGAATAACCTGTCTGCTTTTTTTATCGCCGGTATTGGTAACCGTACATGTATTGATAACGTATACGTCTGAAATCGTTTCATACTCTACACGCTCATAACCTTGTTGTTTAAATAATTGCCAGATAGCTTCCGTTTCATAATGATTCACTTTACATCCTAATGTATGAAAAGCAACAGTTGGCATGATCATTCACCTCTATAATAATTCAAAATGATAAGAAACAGCAGATAATAAGTATAACGGCGCTGTTTCTGTTCTTAAAATTCTTGGCCCCAGCCCACAAGGCTGAAACCCACTTTCCTTAAGCAAAGATACTTCTGTTTCTGTTAATCCACCTTCAGGACCAAAAACAACTAATATAGATTTTCCTTCTTCCAAGGAAGCTAAATTCCGGGCTAGAATGGATGATTCTCCCATCTTCGCTTCTTCTTCATAGGCAATTAATTTTAAATCATAGTTCTCCCCTAATTCTACCAATGTTTTCAGTTTTATTGGAGAAGAAACTTCTGGGACTTTCTTCCGATGGGATTGTTCTGCTGCCTCTTTTGCAATCTTATTCCAGCGAACAAGTTTTTTATCTGCCTTTTTTTCATCCCATTTAACAACAGAGCGAGCTGCAATAAAAGGGATAAACTGATCTGCACCTAGTTCTGTTCCTTTTTGAATAATCCATTCAAGCTTATCCCCTTTTGGCAGTCCGCTCACTATCGTAACAGAAACAGGAAGTTCTATTTCCTCATCAATCCATTGTACCACTTTCGCAATAATTTGGTTTTCGGTAATTTTTTCTATACAGCAGCGAGCAGACTGCTGCATTTTATTAACACAGTAGATTTCATCACCTAGCTTCATGCGCATCACTCTTGCTATATGATGGTAATCTTCTTGTTCAATGATAAAATAATGGTCCATATGTTCTGCAAAATACCGCTGCAATAGAAAAACCTACCTTTTCCTCTTAACTTAGTAGAGGAAGTTTTCGCAAGACCACCTTTAATAGATGTACGAAACTCCCTCTCATTTTTTTTACATTTTTTTTGCTGTAATACTAATCCAGTCTTCCATTTGAACGGTTTCAACGATTTCTAAGCCTGAAGCAATAATGGCATCCTTTACTTCTTCTTTTTTCTGCAAGATGATGCCAGAAGCAATAAAATAGCCATCGTTTTTAAGCAGTCTGTATACATCATCCGTAAAACGGACGATAATTTCTGCTAAAATATTAGCGACAATTACATCTGCCTGCGTATTTATTCCATTTAGCAAATTATTTTGCTGTACAGTAGCTATTTCATGCACTTTATTTAATTTCAGATTAAGCTTTGCAGAATTTACTGCTACTTCATCTAAGTCAAGCGCAAGTACAGATTTGGCCCCAAGCATGGCACTAGCTATACTCAAAACACCAGACCCTGTACCAACATCAATGACTATATCTTCTTTTTTTACTATTCTTTCCAACGCTTGGATACATAATACGGTAGTTGGATGCGTTCCTGTTCCGAATGCCATTCCTGGATCCAATTCAATGATTAATTCATCACTGTTAACAGGAGTATAATTTTCCCATGTCGGAACAATTGTAAATTTCTCTGATATTTTAACAGGATGATAATATTTCTTCCATGCTGTTGCCCACTCTTCTTCGTTTACTTCCATGATGGAAACTTTATTTAAACCAATATCAATATTAAAAAGAATTAGATTATTAATCGCCTCTTTAATTTCTTCCACTGTTTCTCCAAGAAAACTGTTAATTGGCAAATACGCTTTTACAATAACACCTTCATCAGGATAATCATCGGGATTTAATTGGTAGATTTCGCCGAAGCGGTCTTCTCTTTCCTTACTTAATTCAAAAGGATCCTCAATAACAACCCCGCTAGCTCCAGCTTCGTGCAAAATATTAGAAATAGGTTCAATCGCTTCATTTGTTGTATGAATACTGATTTCAGACCACTTCATGTTCTACCAACTCCAATCATTATTCACCTTTAAAGGCTCTTTTTACTTTTGAGAAAAAGCTCTCTTCTTCTTCTCCTTGTGGAGAAACACCTGTAACTTCTGCAAACTCTTGAAGTACTTGCTTTTGTTTATCAGTAAGCTTTGTCGGCGTGATTAATCGAACGATTACATGCTGATCTCCTACTCCATAGCCGCGGACATTCGGTATCCCTTTTCCTCTTAAACGGAACTTTGTACCTGTCTGCGTCCCTGCAGGAACTTTCAACTTCACTTTTCCATGCAGTGTAGGAATCTCTACCTCATCGCCCAGTGCTGCTTGAACAAAGGTAATAGGCATCTCGCAATATACATCTTCTCCATCACGTTCAAAGAACTCATGTGCTCGAATTTGGAAAACAACATATAAATCACCTGCTGGTCCCCCATTCACACCTGACTCCCCTTGACCGGTTACACGCAATTGTTGACCATCATCTATTCCAGCAGGAATTTTAACAGAAATTTTACTGCGTTTTTGCACTTTTCCGGTACCGCTGCATGTTGAACATTTATGCTTAATTTCTTTTCCTGTTCCGTTACAATAGCTGCATGTTCTTCTATTTACAATTTTTCCAAAAGGAGTATTCTGTTCCACGTTTAATTGTCCAGTACCACTGCAATGCTTACATGTAACTGGTTTTGTTCCTGGCTTAGCACCAGATCCTTTACATGTTTCACATGTTTCTTCCCTTGGAATTTCAATTTCTGTATCTTTGCCAAATGCAGCCTCTTCGAATGACAATGTCATTGTATACTGAAGGTCTGCTCCTTGCCTTGGGGCATTCGGATCGCGTCTTCTTCCACCGCCTCCGCCGAAGAAACTGTTAAATATATCCTCAAAACCGCCGAAGCCGCCATAATCAGCACCGCCTCCGCCAAATCCTTGATTTGGATCTGTATGGCCAAATTGATCGTAATGTGCACGTTTTTGATCATCGCTTAATGCTTCATATGCTTCTTTTACTTCCTTAAACTTCTCATCCGCGTCTGCTTCTTTATTAATATCCGGATGATATTTTTTTGAAAGCTTTCTATATGCTTTTTTTATTTCATCCTTAGAGGCTCCTTTTTCGACCCCAAGGACTTCATAGTAATCTCTTTTATTCATGATTGATTACCACTCCCCGATTCTTTTCACATAAATTCTATTGTATCAGTTCACTAATCTAAAATACAATAGTTTTCACTTTTTTAATAAAACTTCTCTTTATATACAATATAGTCAATATTTCCTTTTAATCATTCCTGCATAAAGAAAAAGCCAAAGCCAAGAATAACCTGACTTTGACTTTTCAGACTGTTAGATGATTATTTGTCGTCTTTTACTTCTTCAAATTCAGCATCTACTACATTATCGTCTTTTCCTGCACCTTGGCCTTCTGCACCTTGTGCAGCCTGCGCTTGTTTAGCCGCTTCTTCGTACAGCTTCATAGAAAGGTTTTGCACGATTTCTTGAAGAGCATCCTTTTTCGTTTTGATTTCTTCTAAATCGCCTTTTTCGATAGCTGATTTTAATTCATCCTTCGCTTCGTTAGCTTTTGCTACTTCGCCTTCTTCTACCTTGCCTTCAAGATCTTTCAGCGTTTTTTCAGTAGTGAAAACAAGTTGATCTGCTTCGTTGCGAAGCTCTACTTCTTCTTTGCGCTGTTTATCAGCTTCAGCATTTTCTTCTGCTTCTCTTACCATTTTATCGATTTCTTCATCTGATAAACCAGTAGAAGATTTAATCGTAATAGTTTGTTCTTTGTTTGTGCCAAGATCTTTTGCACGAACATTTACAATACCGTTTTTATCAATATCAAAAGAAACCTCGATTTGCGGAACTCCGCGCGGAGCAGGAGGAATATCCGTTAATTGGAATCTTCCTAATGTTTTGTTGTCTGCCGCCATCGGGCGTTCTCCTTGAAGCACATGTATATCAACAGCAGTTTGACTATCTGCAGCTGTAGAGAAAACTTGTGACTTAGAAGTCGGAATAGTTGTATTACGCTCAATTAGTTTTGTAAATACACTGCCCATTGTTTCAATACCTAATGAAAGTGGTGTAACATCAAGCAATACTACGTCTTTTACATCGCCAGTGATAACTCCACCTTGAATCGCAGCACCCATTGCTACTACTTCATCTGGGTTAACGCCTTTATGTGGCTCTTTGCCAGTTTCTTTTTTGATCGCTTCTTGCACAGCTGGAATTCTAGTAGAACCACCAACCAAAATAACTTTATCAAGTTCAGAAGCGCTTAAGCCAGCATCCTTTAACGCTTGACGAGTTGGCCCCATCGTACGCTCTACTAAATCAGATGAAATCTCTTCAAATTTTGCTCTTGAAAGAGAAATTTCTAAGTGAAGCGGACCAGCTTCACCAGCTGTGATAAATGGCAATGAAATTTGCGTTGATGCAACGCCAGATAAGTCTTTTTTCGCTTTTTCAGCTGCATCTTTTAAACGTTGTAATGCCATTTTATCTTTGCTTAAGTCAATGCCGTTTTCTTTTTTGAATTGCTCTACTAAATAGTCGATGATTACTTGGTCAAAGTCATCTCCACCAAGACGGTTGTCACCAGCAGTAGATTTCACTTCGAATACGCCGTCTCCTAATTCTAAAATAGAAACGTCAAACGTACCTCCACCCAAGTCATAAACCAAAATAGTTTGATCTTCTTCTGTTTTATCAAGACCATAAGCAAGTGCTGCTGCTGTTGGTTCGTTAATAATACGTTCCACTTCTAAACCAGCAATTTTTCCAGCATCTTTTGTTGCTTGACGTTCTGCATCGTTAAAGTATGCAGGAACAGTAATAACTGCTTTTGTCACTTTTTCGCCTAAATATTCTTCTGCATATCCTTTTAAGTATTGAAGGATAATAGCCGAAACTTCTTGTGGTGAATAGCTTTTTCCTTCTACTTCCACCTTGTAGTCTGTACCCATATGGCGTTTAATAGACATAATCGTATTAGGGTTTGTAATAGATTGGCGTTTTGCTACTTCCCCAACTTGTCTTTCTCCATTTTTAAATGCTACAACAGATGGAGCTGTACGGTTTCCTTCTGGATTCGGAATAACTTTTGGTTCGCCGCCTTCCAGCACAGCAACACATGAGTTTGTTGTACCTAAATCAATTCCAATAATTTTACTCATGGAAATATCCCTCCAATTTTAATATATGTAATGCTTTTTACTGACTTACTTTTACCATAGCAGGACGAATGACTCTATCTTTTAATTTATACCCTTTTTGGAACTCTTCAACCACTTTATTCGGTTCTGTTCCCTCTACTTCTTCCTGCATGACTGCTTGATGAAGGTGTGGATCAAATTCTTCGCCAACTGACTCAACTGGTTCAACGCCTTCTTTCTTCAGAGCATCTAGCAAGCTTCTATAAACCATTTCCACTCCCTTATATAAACTTAGGGACTGTTCATCAGTTGCTTCCATTTTTAATGCTCTTTCGAAATTATCAATTGCTGGCAATAAATCCAATACTAAACTTTGCGCTCTATATGTTTGCGCCGCTTCTAAATCAAGCTTTGCTCTGCGACGGGAATTATCGAAATCTGCTTGAAGACGAAGGTAACGATTCCCTTCATTATCAAGTTTTGTTTCTAATTCAGCAATTTTAGCTTCTGCTGCTTTTAAGTTTTCTTCAAGATTGTTTTCTTCATTAGAAGGAGCTGATTCTATTTCTTCTAATACATCTTCCACAATTTCCTCTTGCGTACTAGCTTGTTCTAGTTCTTCATTGTTTGTTGTTTTTTCTTCTGCCAAAATGTTCACCTCCCTTAAATAATACTAGTTCTTACAAAAAATGAAAACTCCTAAATAACTGTGAATAAACATTAGCTGCTCCATTTAATCACTATTTCCACCAGCCCTATTTTTGATACAGACTTGTTAATACTTTTGTTAAATCATGTGTCAAAAACCGCAATAGACTGACTACCCGGGAGTATTCCATTCTTGTTGGCCCTAAAATAGCAATAGAACCTATTTGCTCATCTCCAACTCTATATGATGCAGATATCAAACTGCAATTCTCCATTGCGCTATTATTATTTTCCCGCCCTATTTTAATATTGATGTCTGTTGATGTATTTCGGATTAGATCATGAATTCCTTCTTCTTTATCAATCATATTCAATAAATTTCTGATAATATTGATATCATGAAATTCTGGTTGACTAAGAATATTGGTTTTCCCGCCAAAAAATAGTTTTTCATGGGAATCCACTTTAATTGTTTCAGACAAAGAACGTAGAAAATAATCATAATGACTAATATGATGCTGTAATATAGTTGCAACTTCTTTGTAAATTTTATTATGCAATTTATCCAATGATACACCAAGGAGCCTTTCATTCAAGATATTGACTATCTTTTCGATTTCACTCGAATCTACCGACTCCGGCAGATGGAACATTCTGTTTTCCACATGCCCTGTATCTGTAACGATAATAGCAGTTGCCGTATGGTCGTTTAAAGGTATTATCTGAATTCTTTTCAATTTAATTTCTTTTACTGCCGGCCCTAGAACTATAGTAGTATAATTGGTTAAATCAGACAATATTTTTGCTGATCTTTGCACAATTTTTTCTAGTTCATATATTTTTTCTGCGAATACAGAGTTAATCGATAAAATGTCTGTTTTATGAAGCTTTTGTGGTGAAAGAAGGTGATCCACATAAAAACGATATCCCTTCTCCGATGGAACTCTGCCTGAAGAAGAATGTGTTTTTTCAATGTAGCCTGACTCTTCCAAGTCGGCCATTTCATTTCTAATGGTCGCCGAACTAAAGGTAATCTCATCTTTTTTCGACAAACTTCTAGATCCCACAGGTTGTGCAGATAAAATAAAATCATCAACGATTGTTTGTAAAATTAATAATTGACGATTCGTTAACACATTCATCACCTCTGTTAGCACTCTCGATCAATGAGTGCTAATTCTATTTATAAATTATCAAATAAACGGGGACCATGTCAATAATTTGGTTCTTTTTCTCCAATAAAAATCGTTTTTCATCATTTTTTGGACACTAATTTTAGGTCAAGGTGCCAATAAAAAACTGAAATACTTCATTTCCTAAAAAACGGCCTCGCTCCGTCAATTGAAGTGAATTATTTTTCAAAACAATTAATTCTCTGTTTAGGAGTTCATCCACTTCTTTTTGAAAAAGGAATAATGGATTTTCTTGATATTTTTTTTCAAATAGTTTTATATTTACCCCATCATTTTTCCTAAGACCTAGAAACATCTCTTCTTCCATTTTTTCAATTTTTGTTACTTGATGATTTTCAAACAATGGAAGCTCATTTTGCGTTAGTGGCTCCATATATTTTTTCAATGGTCCATAATTAGAACGTCTGCATCCAGAAACATAACCATGGGAGCCTGCTCCAAAACCAAAATATTCTTCATTGTTCCAGTAAGTCAAATTATGAATGCTTTTATAGCCTGGTTTTGCAAAGTTGCTGATTTCGTACTGCTCGAATCCATGTTTATGCATTTCCTCCAACAATACTCCGTACATAGAAGCTTCCACATCTTCTCCAGGCATCGGAAGTTTTCCTTTCCTTCTTAGATTATAAAACACAGTTTTTGGTTCGATAATCAAAGAATATCCGGAAAAATGCTGAATATCTAATGTAAATGCTGTTTCTAATGTTTGTTTAAAGTCTGTTAAGGTTTGACCAGGCAAGCTGTAAATTAAATCTACACTAATATTTGTAAATCCTATTTTTTTCGCAGCTTCTATAGTTGTGAAAACATCTTCTGCTTTATGGGTTCTGCCAATGCGCTTTAATAGATCATTATTAAATGACTGGACACCAAAACTCAGTCTGTTTACTCCACCATTGAACAGTGCTTTTAATTTGTCTTCTGAAAGATCGCCAGGATTCGCTTCAAAAGTATACTCCAGTTTTCCATTCATTTCTAACCGATTATTTATTATGCCGCAAAGCCGTTCTAATTGTGCTGCACTCAATGCGGTTGGAGTTCCTCCTCCAACAAATATAGTGGAGAGAGGACTTCTTCCAAATTGTGCAAGGGTTAACTCTATTTCTTGTTCTAATGCATTTAAATATTCATCTACAGGCTGCCCTTTTAAAAACACTTTATTAAAATCACAATAATGACAAATATGTTCACAAAAAGGGATATGGAGATATGCAGCTTTTATCAATTTTTCACAACCTTTACTAGAAAAGCGCAAGCGCTTTGTTTATCGCCGTACGGACTGGCCGATTAAGTACGCCACGTCCTGTGGCAAAATCGGCACTTATACATCCTGTACCTCGGAAGGGCTTCGACTGAGATATAGGAAACACGATGAGCGATAGCGAATCGATGTTGACTTATCGTAGGGAGGAGCCCTGAAGTACGGTAGGCGATAGGCGCTGGAGCTAGACACTATTCTCTGTTTATATTCTATCTATACTTTCTTATTTATTAGAAAAGCGCAAGCGCCTTGCTCATACACTTGTCTAATTTCATTTTTTACTTCTTTAACTTTTAAGAAATTATATTCACAAATAGAAATTCTATCCTAAAAATAGCATTTTTAATAGCAAGAACAAAAATAAGAAAAGAGGTTAGCCGCGAATAAGCAACCTAACCCCATTATTTATGTTATTTTTTCGTATTGTTATCATCCATTTTTAATACAGCCATAAAAGCTTCTTGCGGAACTTCGACAGAACCTACTTGTTTCATCCGCTTTTTACCTTCTTTTTGTTTTTCCAACAGCTTACGTTTACGGGAGATATCTCCACCATAACATTTGGCCAATACGTTTTTACGCATTGCTTTTATCGTCGAGCGGGCAACAATTTTTTGGCCTACTGCTGCTTGTATCGGAACCTCAAATTGCTGGCGTGGAATTAATTCTTTTAATTTTTCCACGATTATTTTTCCACGCTCATAAGCAAAATCCTTATGAACAATAAAACTCAATGCATCCACTTGCTCACTATTTAAAAGAATATCCATTTTAACAAGTGTAGACGGCTGATAGCCAATTAATTCGTAATCAAAAGATGCATACCCTCTAGTATTCGATTTCAACTGATCGAAGAAGTCGTAAACAATTTCAGATAATGGAATTTCATATACAATTTTCACACGAGTTTCATCCATATATTGCATATCGATAAATACACCGCGTTTCAACTGGCATAATTCCATTATTGCACCAACATATTCGTTTGGAGCCATCATAGTCGCTTTTACATATGGTTCTTCAATACGATCGATTTTTTGGGGATCTGGCATCGCAGATGGGTTATCCACTTTTAATTCAGTACCATCTGTCATAATAACATCATAAATAACACTCGGTGCTGTTGTAATTAAATCAATTTTAAACTCACGCTCAATCCGCTCTTGTATAATTTCCATATGCAGCAGTCCTAAGAATCCGCAACGGAAGCCAAAACCTAAAGCCTGGGATGTTTCTGGCTCAAACTGAAGTGCAGAGTCATTTAATTCTAATTTTTCCAAAGCTTCACGCAGATCATTAAACTTTGCACTTTCAATTGGATATAGGCCGCAATAAACCATTGGATTTAATTTTCTGTATCCAGGCAGCGCTTCTGTTGCGCCATTTTTGGCATTTGTAATCGTATCCCCGACACGAGTATCTCCTACATTTTTAATAGCAGCTGTTAGAAAGCCTACGTCACCTACGGATAATTGATCGGTATTTACTGCTTTTGGTGTAAATACTCCTACTTCAATTACTTCGAATTCTTTTCCTGTTGCCATCATTTTGATTTTATCGCCTGGCTTTACTGTACCTTCCACTACACGAATATAGGTAATAACACCCCTATACGCATCATATAAACTGTCAAAAATCAACGCTTTTAACGGTGCTTCAGGATCGCCGTCAGGTGCAGGTACCTTTTCAACAATCTGTTCTAAGATTTCTTCAATCCCGATGCCTGCTTTTGCAGATGCCAGCACTGCATCCTGAGCATCTAACCCGATTACATCTTCGATTTCATTTCGAACTCTTTCAGGATCGGCACTTGGCAAATCAATTTTATTAATAACCGGAACAATTTCCAAATCATTATCAATCGCTAAATACACGTTTGCCAACGTTTGTGCCTCAATTCCTTGTGCAGCATCCACTACTAATACTGCTCCTTCACAAGCGGCTAAGCTTCGAGAAACTTCATAAGTAAAATCGACATGTCCTGGAGTATCAATTAAATGCAACGTATAAATTTCTCCGTCATTTGCCTGATATTTTAATTGGACAGAATTCAGTTTGATGGTAATTCCGCGTTCTCTTTCTAAATCCATTGAATCAAGCAGCTGATTTTTCATTTCTCGCGAAGTAAGTGCATTTGTTTTTTCTAGAATTCTATCAGCAAGTGTTGATTTCCCATGATCTATATGAGCAATAATTGAAAAATTACGTATTTTTGATTGTCTGTTTAACATTTCTTCTCTGTTCATCTTGTTCACTCCTACAATAATCGCACATGTACACTATTTTTGATTATATCAGTGTGGTGAACAAGATTCAATGAAAACTCAATAGGAAAACAAATCTCGCTTTTTCTACTGATAAAGTAAACTTCTATCAGTGGGGTTTTTTCCTCATCCAACACTGATGGTTAGTTGCACTTATCGGATCTTTACGGGCAGTTAGCCCCCACCTAGCTTCCTCGATTTCTCTGCATCTTGAGGTGGAGGTCTTACTGCCCGTTAAAAGAGGGATAAACTATCCCGAATAATTCCTTTAATTTTCTTTTTTCTCGTCTATTAAACCTCCAACAAGGTCTACCCCTTTTTTGGCAAGTGAAGACATACTGTCCGCAATCCCTTTTCCGATGCCAGAAAATAAATTAAATCCGTTTATTTCTTCTAATTTTTCTTTCTTTTTTTGCAGATCATGACTAGTAACGTCTTGTCCAAGTAAGGACGCTTCTAAATTGCCATCCTTTTTTTCAATTGAGAGAGCATTTCCAAAATTTTTATCCTCGTATCCTTTCATATTCTGAATGCCGCTGTACGCTTGCTGCATTCCAAACAAAACACATATAAACATAAATAGTGCAATCGCAATTGCCCGTATAGTAAAAACTTTCATTGCTTCCACCTCATTTTTTTAAACTCTTACTTTAAATAGTTCCCTATTCACCTCTCCTAGCAATTCTACTAAATAGTATGAAGCTGCTAGGAAAGATAGAACTAATTTCCACAAGTAAAATCGATTCTTAATGGGTATTAAAACCAACATTATCTTGATTGATTGCAGTATGCAGAGCAGCATTTAGACCATTTGCCAAAAGATTAGACATATCTTCAATAAACACATCGACTTCTTTTGGAGTAACCATTAAATTATGGCCGATCGGTGATAATACTTCATAAATTAATTTTCTTTTTTCTTCTTCCGGCAGAGTGCCAACAATGCCAAGGAAGGTTTTTCGATGCTGCTCTTCCGGAAGATCTTCTTCTTTCAGCACTTTCTTTTCTCCAAAGCTTAAACCTGCAGGCGCCAATGCTCTTGAAGGTTTATTTCCTTCTTTTAGCTCTTTTCCAAAATGCTTTAAAATATAGTCGATTGTATCACTTGTAATGGAAACTGCATCTACAACTGTTGGAACTCCAATCGCAATAACTGGTCTTCCTAATGTTTGTTCACTTAATTCTTTCCGCTTATTCCCTACCCCTGAACCTGGGTGGATGCCTGTATCGGAGACTTGAATCGTTGAATTTACTCTCTCAATGGAACGGGAAGCTAGAGCATCGATGACCACAATAAAATCCGGATTCGTTTTTTCAACAACTCCTTTTATAATATCGCTCGTTTCAATGCCCGTCAGACCCATTACTCCTGGCGCAAGTGCGCTAACTGGCCGATACCCTTCCTCCACATTTTCCGGCTGCAGTTCATAGAGATGTCTGGTTACTAAAACATTTTCACAAACTTGTGGTCCTAAAGCATCTGGAGTTACATTCCAATTCCCTAATCCTACCAATAAACAGGAAGCATTCTCTCCAATATTCTTTTGTTTAAGAAAATGAGAAAATTCTGCTGCAAATACTTTTTCTACCTTACTTTGCAGCTCGCTGTCCTGTTGTCTAATTCCAACTACTTCTAAGGTTAAATACGTCCCTCTTTTTTTTCCTATCAATTTTTCTCCTTTTTCCGTTACTTCCAAATAGGAGATTTTAATTCCGTCTTCATTTTTTTCTTTTAAAATGACTCCATCTAATTGAGACTGATTTGGCTCGTCTTTCACTTGACTTTCTGATTCTAGAACAATATCCTTTGCCTCAATTGCTAAATCGGTTCTTATAGAAAACTTGCTTAAATCCAAATTCTCTTTCATTTTAGTCTCCTCCCAAGCTTTAGTAGATTTATCCCTATCTTTTCCTACAAAAACAAAAAACATTCCTTTTTATCTAGCGATTCGAAATGATAAATCACATCTATCTGATAACGGATTACCTTAGCGCGAAAGATTTGATGTTGACTTATCGCAAGGAGAAGGGCATAGTATATAAAGTGATCCTTCCATCAGTGGGGGTTTTACTGCCCGTTAAGAGTGGGATAAAGTAATAGGCGCTGGCAGGCTATAGGTGCCGCGCTGTAAAAAAGGAAAATATTTCACTCTCTTTTTATGTTGTTTTATCAAATTAACTTGATAGTATTGCATTATTACTCCTCGTTTGATAAAATATCTTTTGTTCTTTAAGTTTTTTTGGGAATGTAAAAATCGGGTTTACATAAAAATCCGATGCTTCTTTTTAGGAGGTGAACGTAAATGCCAAATATTAAATCTGCTATTAAACGTGTGAAAACTAGTACTGCTCGTAACGCTCAAAACACTACAGTTAAATCTGCAATGCGTACTTCTGTTAAAAAGGCTGAAGCTGCTATTGCTCTTAACGACGCAACTGCTGCAAATGAAAGTTTTGTAGACGCTGCTAGTCAATTAGACAAAGCTGCTGCAAAAGGTCTTATTCATAAAAATGCTGCTGCTCGTAAAAAATCTCGTTTAGCTAAAAGAAAAAACGCTTTGAACGCTTAATGAGTTAAACACAGGCTATCATGATATGTGGTAGCCTTTTGTTATGGAACAAAAGCGCAAGCGCCTTGATCATCGCCGTACAAACTGGCCGATTAACTACGCAAAAGAGGAAAATCGACTAAATACGCAACGTCCTGTTGCAACGTCGATTGACCCGCATCCTGCGAGCCTGTTGCAACATCGGCACTAGTGCATCCTGTACGTCGGAGCTGAACGCGGACCAAACCGCTAAGTTATCCACCACTCTATTTCGTTTATAATTACCTGGTAGACAACAAAAAAAGCCCCCAAATAAATGCGTGCTTTTTTTATTGCTTTTTACTTTCGACTCTTTTCATATAGATTGTTGTTTATTTAACTCGCAGCCTGAACACACTTCGCTTTCCGCGGGTGACATGTGAGCCTCCTCGCTCGTACCTCGCTGTGGGGTGGGGGGCTCACATTGCTCACTTTTCCCACAGGAGTCTACGTGTATTCAGGCTGCTCTTTACTTCTAAAATGTTTCTCTTATTTCAAAAACAACAAACTTTTAGAAAACAGCCTTACTTTCTTAAATCATGATTTAATTGAAATAAAATCATTTCAATAATCATGTTTTTAGGCAGCCCACCGGTTTTCATCTGATAATCTGCCTCTGCAAATAAACTAATGCATTTCATCAACTGTTCTTCTGTAAATTTCTGCGCCTGACCAGCTGCAAGCTTTACCCGAAATGGATGCACCTTTAATACCGAAGCAATTTGCTGCTGTCCATATCCTGTTTTCGCCAACCCCTTTACTTGGTAAATAAGGCGAAACTGATTTGTGATAATTGCCAGTATTTTTAATGGTTCTTCATTCTGTTTGAGAAGATCATAATAAATTCGTAGTGCTTCATCTATTTTTCTAGTTATTATTTTGTCCACTAGCGAAAAGATATTTTGTTCTAAAGATTTCGCAACAAGCTCTTCCACAATTTCTTTTGTAATCAATTTAGAATCTTGAACATACAATGCCATTTTATCTACTTCACTTGTTAGTAAAAATAAATTAGTGCCGGCAAGCTGAAGCATTGTCTCAAGTGCAGCCTCATCCATCTCGACACGATTGTAAGACGCCCTCTGCCTCATCCAATTTTTTAATTCTGTTTCCGTTAATTTTTTTGCCTCCAAAATAGAAGCATTCTTCTTTAACTCTTTGGTTATTTTTTTTCGCTCATCTAACTTTTCATAATTTCCAACAAACACCAAAATAGTATAAGGGGACGGCTCCTTTATATAAGCTTCTAATTTCTTTACATTGTGTTCCACTTTCGATTTTGTTTTTTCCGATGTTAAAAAGAATGGATTATGTAAAAGAACAACCTTTCTCTCCCCCAAAAAAGGAATCGTTTCCGCATCTTCTAGCGCAACCTCAATCGCTGTCTCCTCTAAATCATATGAAGATAAGTTAAAATCTTCTTCATCTAAATCAACCGCTTCTTGTATAACTAATTGTTTTGTTTCATTTATTAAAAAAGCTTCTGATCCATACAGCAGATAGATGGATGAAAATTCTTTTTTCTTAATATTTTTCCATAAATTTTCTATCAATTTATTCTCTCCGTTCATTTGATTGGAACACTATTGCCTTCTCTTTAAATTATTTCTTTCTTCTATAATCCTAAATAAGCTGATTCATTTTGACAAGCATCAAAAACAAAAAGAAGAAACCAAAGGAATTTTCCCCGCTGTATAATGATTGTAGATAAATCATTATAGGTGGCAGCATGGTCCATCCATATTTCGGTTTCTTCTTTTGATCTATAATGAACATTACTTCATAAGGCCTAGGATTCTTATCAAGTAATGGTACACTTTCTTCTTTGTAGTTTTTCCTTGTACATTCAAACTATTTGTGTCAAGTCTTGTAAGCTTAGGTAAAAACAGCTGAATAAAAACGGCAGTGAAAAAGCAGAAAAACAGAAAGAAAATAGTGGAAGTAGATTCTTTCTGTTTTTTACATGCTGTTATCACAATTAGACGTCGCAAGACCATAAAATCATTTTCTCACACATCCATACAGCTTATTTTTTGTTTGGAGGAAATAAGCATTTTTTCACCTTTGCTTCTGCTATAGTTTATGGTAACTGCGAATAAAACGTGCCAGTTTTTTTATAATATTTATACGTAATAGCTCCATTTTTATCTGTTCTCCAAATTCTTATGTTCTTTTTCTGCAGCCTTTCTACAACATCTTTATGGGGATGGCCGTATCGATTATTTTTACCAGCAGAAATAATGGCAGCTTTAGGGTGTAAAGAATTCAAAAAAAGAGATGATGTGGACGTTTTGCTTCCATGATGCCCTACTTTTAATATATCTGTTGTAAGCATTGGATATTTTTCCAATAGTTTCTTTTCTCCTTCCTCCTCTAAGTCTCCTGTAAATAACCAATCAAGTCCGCCAATCCTTCCCTTAATCACAATTGACTGATTGTTTTTATTTTCAGCATTTGGATCAATAGGAAATAGAATATAAAATGGATCGTTGCCTGCTTGCCACATCTGTTCAAATTCCACGTATGCAATTGGTATCCCTCTGTTTTTGGCATAAGCAATGATTTCTTTCTCTTCCTTACTCCGTTCGATGCTGCTTAACGGAAGAACAAGTTCTTTTACCTTTATTGATTTTAAAACAGCCATGCTTCCTCCAATATGATCTAAATCACCGTGTGTAAGTATTAACTTGTCCAGAAAGCCAACTCCTTTACTTTTTAAAAAAGGCACAACCACATCCTTTCCTACCTCGTAAGGGTCATTTTTTATTTGCCATGCTTCTTTGCCCCATTCAACCGTTCCCCCGGTATCGATTAAATAAATTCCCTTTTGAAAAGGCTCCTTTATAAAAATACTATCCCCCTGCCCTACATCTATAAAGGTTACTTCTCCATATGGAGAATAAAGGTTGAAAAAATATTGAATCAACAAAATTATCATTGGGATCACATATAAACACTTTTTTTGATTTTTAGGTTTTTTTTCATATAGAAAGAAAAAAACAGGAAGTGCAATGATGAATGAAAGGAGAGTCATAAGAGATGGTTTTCCAAAAATAATTGTACTGAAAGGGAGAGAAGATACAATCATAACCGCTTTCTCGGAAGCATTCATTAAAAGATCAATCGGTCCTAACAAAAAAGTAGCAAGGTCAGGAATGAAAAAAGATACAACAAAAACAGCCAGAAAATACGGCAAAAGAATAATGGAATATAGCGGAATAAAAATAATATTTGCAGGAAGAGATAATGTTGGCAATTCATAAAAATAATATAAAATGATCGGCAAAACGGAAAATTCAGAAATAAAGGTAGTGAATAACAGCTGTTTCATCGGGTGGGAAGATGCTTGCAACAGCAAATAAGAGGATAAAAGCAAAAAAATACATACGGTAAAAGATAGGATAAATCCAATATCAAACATCACTTTTGGTTCATAGAAAAGGTACAAAAGAAATGCAATACATAACATATCAATCGAGGAAAAAGAGGCAAACACATTCGATTTTCTCTTAAAAAGCAAAAGCATAGACATACAAACTGCCCGATTAACACTTGGACTTAACCCTGTTAATATGGCGTAGAAAGGCAAAATAAACAGTAATAAAGTAATTGCATTTTCTTTTGTTAGTCCAAAACGAATCAGAATAAAATAGAATAGACCAACAAGTACAACGATATGCGAGCCAGAAATGGCAAGGAGATGTATGATTCCTAATTTTTGATAAGCAGACTGGATTTCAGTGTCGATCCATTGTCTGTCACCGAATATAAGAGCTATTGCAATTGCTTTCGTTTCATGAGAAAAATGCTTTTCAATCCATTTGCTTCCTGTTAAACGCACTGTTTTTAGTTTTGTAAATAAATCGTTTGGCTGCTTGGAACAACTTTTAGTGGATAATTGATCTATTTCTAACTGCCAATAAATTGATTTATTCCAAAGATATTTTTGGTAATCAAATCCACTTTCGTTTGTAGCAACAGCAGGTTTTTCCAATATCCCAGTAAAATTGCATGTTTCTCCAACCATTTTTTGCTCTTCGTAGTATGTTTTTTCAGCTTCTGTTTTTAGTTTATAAGTCAACATCACTTTTTCTTTTATCGTAATTTCTTCTCCAACTACACTCCATCTATCTCCATTTATTACAGGTGAATCAATCAGCACAATACCAAAACTATTCCTTGAAGGGGAAATGTTTGTTTTAGAATCCCGTTTCTCCAATTCCGCTCTTAGAAAAAAGATACTAAATAAAAGAATAATGGCAAATAAAGATTGCAAAGGAAGCCCTCGCAATTTCTTAAGCCATAAAAGATAAAAACAAAAAAAGAGTAGGAATATAGCTGCATGCATATAAACAGAAAGAACTGCAATTAAGGCAGCTAATCCATAATATAAAAGACGATTCTTAAAGAAATAAATTATTTGCTTCATTTTTATTTTTAAAGCACCTCCATTATAGAGAATGATTTTTTTAATCGTTTAAGCTTCCGAACAATCGAAGTTTCCAATGATAAAATAAAAGCCTGAGATCCCTATAAAGTGAACCTTTCCATCAGTGGGGGTCTTACTGCCAGTTAAGAGTGGGATAAAATGAAAGAGGTCTTAGAGTGTAGACAAAGTGTTATTAGCACATAATTCAGGATGATCGAACGTCTGTATTTATAGAGATGAACTTTGAGAGGAGTTAACAGATAGTGGCTTGATAATGTGAATCCGAGTAAAGCGAGCGTTTATCAACAGCATGTGACCTCTCCTAAAAGGAAGAGGTCTTAGATGTCTCCATTAAAAATAATTCCTCTGCTTTTTCTTCGATAATTTTCATCTCTTTCTTATCAGTTGTTTTTTTCAGCATACTCACCAGGGATTGTACAAATAATTGTTTCTCTTCTTGCTTTGCATCTAAAATGACTTCTTTACTTATGACTTGAATCATCGATATTCCTGCTTGTTTAAATAATTCAACTGCATAAGGATGATTTTTGTAGTCATTTGCGTAATAAACCGTTTTGATGCCTGCCTGAATAACGGCTTTACAGCACTGTAAACATGGAAAATGCGTAACGTAAATATCTGCTCCTTCTGTTGCTACACCAAATTTTGCGCATTGTAATAGAGCATTCATTTCAGCATGAATCGTTCGAACACAGTGATTATCAATTACATAACACCCTTCGTCTATACAGTGGACTCCACCGGCAATGCTTCCATTATACCCACCTGCAATAATTCGCTTATCTCTTACAATAGTGGCACCCACAGCTAATCTCGTACATGTGCTTCGCAATGCAAGCAGTTCACTTTGTGCCATAAAATACTTGTCCCAAGAAATTCTGTTCATTCTAAATCACCTCTTTACATCTTATTTAAGTAATAGTCCCAACTTATTATGAAATATTTAAAACAGCACTCCGCAATATTAACGTATGGACTATTTATTAGCAAAGTTCTATAGCCCATTATAACGTGCTACCTTCTTTAAAGGTAGCATCAATTCCAGAACCTTTATAACTGAACCCCTTAAAGTTTTTTTGCTCTCTGTTTATCCTTCTATTTACTTCACGGTTACGTACTCTGATAATTTTTCAAATGTTTTTTCCCCGATCCCGCTGATCTTTTTTAAGTCTTCTTTCGTTGAAAACCCACCATTGCTGTCTCTAAATTCAATAATCATTTCTGCTTTTGCCGGACCGATTCCCGGCAAAGTTTCCAAATCCTCTGGAGTAGCACTATTTAAGTCCACCAAATTAGAGGGGCTGCCGTCGACAGCAGCCGATCCTTTATCTGGATCAGTTGAAATCGCCTGAGGATTTTCCTCTCCTTTATACGGAACATAAATAACCATTTCATCTGTTACTTTTAATGCTAAATTTATGGCGCTTTCTTCTCCTTTGTCCTTTATACCTCCTGCTCTTTTAATAACATCAATGATTCTTTCTCTTTCATTTGCTTCATAAACACCAGGATGATTGACAGCTCCTTTTACATCAACCATTATTGCTTCATTCTCTTGGACAGTCTCCTCTTCCTGAGCAACTTTAGGAGCGTTAGCTGGCAGCAGCTCATTTTCCGCCTCGCCTCGTGCTGTTATTTCCCCCTTTTCATTCTGAGAACCTAAACGAATAAAAGGATAGAGAAAATAGGAGATAATGGCCATTATTATTAACCCACTTGCTAAAAAAGATTTATTTTGTTTTATCCAATTCATGTCAATAATTCTTCCTTTCTAGGTATATTCTTTTCAAACATTTCATATCGTTATATGAGAAACCGCTCATTATAGGGGGGAAGAGGATGAAAATAGGAATGATAGGAACAGGAAATATGGGAAGGATACTCGTTGAAGCAATGCTTGACAGCCAGGCCATATCCCCCAAGTCACTCCTGATCCACAATCGGACAAAAAACAAAGCAGAAAAATTAAAAGAAGCCTATACGGACATTGCTGTATATGATGATTGTATAGAGTTAGCCAAGGAAGCTAATCTTGTTTTTCTTTGCATAAAACCACATGATACGTTCACAGTGGCGAAAGAAATTGCTCCATATATTACGAAAGATATGTGTGTAGTTACCATTACCAGCCCCATTAATCCAGAGCAGCTTGAACTTTTTTTTGACTGCTCTGTCGCCAGAATAATTCCCAGCATTACAAACAGAGCACTCTCAGGAGTCTCTTTATTTTCTTTTGGGAATCGTTGCAGCGAGGAGTGGAAAAAGACATTATCGATTCTATTTGAAAAGTTTTCGACGCCATTAATAATTGAAAATAATATTACGAGAGTCTCATCGGATATAGTGAGCTGCGGACCAGCATTTTTCAGCTACTTAACACAACGATTTATTGATGGAGCAGTGGAGGAAACAGACATTGACAGCATTACTGCTACAAAATTAGCTAGTGAGATGTTGATCGGTTTAGGAGAGTTATTAAAAAAAGGATATTATACGCTGCCGACATTACAAGAGAAAGTGTGTGTAAAAGGTGGAATAACAGGAGAAGGAATCAATATACTTGATCAAAAGCTTGGCAATACATTTAATCGATTATTTCAGGCAACGCATCATAAATTTGAAGAGGATTTAGATAAAGTGAAAAAATCAATATTTATAGAAAAAGGCAGATGAGCGTCTGTCTTTTTCTATTTGAATTAATTTCGAGAAAAACAAGTGATATTCCTTCTTTATTTTGCATTTTTTTATGTGACAACTTTTAATTCAAAAAAAAGATGACCCCAATCTTAAATTTCAGATTGGGGTCATCTTTTTTTATATGGCTTTTTTGCAGAAGAAGAAAATCCTTTCTGCATCGTCTTCCAATTTTCCCTCTTGAAAATCAGCTGATACTTTTAATATCTCAAACCCTGCCATTTCCAACCAAGTTTTATACTGTTTCACCGAATAGGTTCGTTGGAAATGCAGCTCATCATAACGGTTGTACTTCCCTCTGTCATTATCCAATTCGAAAAAAGTTAATTCATGTTCAACACTATTTGCATATTCCCCTTCGAAGCATTGCCAAATTAAACTTAACTCTTCATCATTTATGGCATATGTTTGATTGATAAAAAGGGTATTCATTTTATACAAAGAATGCACATCGAATATAAATAATCCATCTTCTTCCAAATGACGATGAACACCAGAAAATGTTGCCATTACATCATCTTCCGTATTCAAATAATTTAAGGAATCACAAAAGATCCCAATAAAATTAAAACACGGCAGACCTTCCAATAAAGACATATCTTGTTCTAAATAAAAGATAGTCTGCCCTGCATCCATGGTTTTTCGATGAGCCACACTAAGCATATCCTCCGAAAGGTCAATACCAGTAACTTGAAAGTCTGCTTCTGCAAGCCTAATGGATAATTCTCCTGTGCCACATGCAAGATCCAAAAGTTTATTTCCTGGTATTTGAAAGTCCTTCTTTGCCTGTACAATTAAGTCAACCCATTTATCATATGGTACATCAGTCATCAACTTATCATATAGATAAGCAAACTTTCCATATGTCATTGACTAATCTCACTTTGTATATTTTCTACCGGCGCATCTCCCCATAATCTTTCCAGATTATAATAAGTTCTTTCATCCCGATGGAAAATGTGAACAACAATGTCCCCTAAGTCTACAAGAACCCATTTTGCTTCCTGATAACCCTCTAAACGCTTAACGTCTACACCCATTTCCGTACATTTATCTTTAATTTCACTTGCAATGGCCTGCACTTGTTTGTCAGAATTCCCATGACAAATAATAAAATAATCAGATACAAGTGAAATACCTTTCATATTAAGAGCAATAATGTTTTCCGCTCTTTTGTCATCAGCTGCTTTTACAGCAGTTAAAAGTAATTTGCGATTTTCCATTCCATCAATCCTCCATTTTCATTACGATGCTGTTATACATTTGAAAAGTTAATGGAAAAACCGGACGATTATTTGATAGTAAAAAATTCATCGTGTTTTTCACAGACTTAATAAATCCTTCGTCAAAACTCTCAGCTGTCAGTATCCTTACTTCTTCTACACCAGGAAACGTTCGTCCTGGTTCTATATAATCAGCTAAATAAACAATTTTTTCCAACATACTCATCCCTGGTCTTCCAGAAGTATGAAATTTAATTGCATCAAGCACGTCCATATCCTGAATGCCTGCTTCTTGTTTAACAAGATAAGCTCCAACAGGTGCATGCCACAACTCAGAATGAAAATCCAATAATTGTGGATCCATCTGCTGCTCAATTATAATTCTTTTCATTTCCTCTTTCGGCCGAAATTTTGCATAATCATGAAATATTGCAGCAAGTTCTGCTTTGCCTACATTTTCTCCATGCTTTTCGGCAAGCTCAACAGCTGTATTCATTACGCCAATCGTATGCAAATAACGCTGTTCGGTTAGGTGCTCCTTTACAATAGCAAGTGCTTGTTCACGTTTCATAAAGGCCATTCTCCTCAATGTAACTCTTTACTTCATCTTTAACTAAATATTGAATGCTCTCTCCTTTTTTCAACCGCGATCGGATTAAATTAGAAGATATGTTAATTGCCGGAACCTCTACATACCGGATTGGATATTCGGTGTCATTCTTATAAGTGGGTCTATTCACACTAATAAATTGAACCATTTTTATTAGTTCTTCTATTTTATACCATTTCGGCAAATATTCAACCATATCGGCACCGATAATAAAATGAAACAGCAAATCTGGGTATGATTCGCTCAATATTTTCATTGTTTCATACGTATAGGACTTGCCTTTTCTGCTAAGCTCAATTGGCTGTACATGAAACTGTTTATGATCTTGGACGGCTAATTGAAGCATTTGCAATCGGTTCTCATTCGAAACAGTTCCTGTTTTTATTTTATGTGGAGGTTCTTGATTTGGCATAAACCAAATCTCATCTAACTTTTCATGATGCAATACTTCATTTGCAATGATGAGATGACCAATATGAGGAGGGTCAAAAGTCCCTCCTAATATTCCTATCTTTTTTTTCAAAGAAATCCCCTCTTTTAGTAATTAAGATGGCAAGTTAATTGTTTTATTTTCTTTTGATTCTTTATATAAAACAATTGTAGATCCAATAAGCTGCACTAATTCGCTTTTTGTTCCTGCCGCAAGTTCAGCTGCCACTGTTTGTTTTTCTTCATCACAATTCTGCAGAATACTTACCTTTAATAACTCTCTCACTTCTAAAGCTTCGCCAATTTGTTTTACCATATTTTCATTTACTCCACCCTTTCCAACTTGGAAGATTGGATTTAAATGATGTGCCTTTGCACGTAAAAATCGTTTTTGTTTCCCTTTAAGCATTTAATTGCCTCCTAATTGTTTTAACACATTTCTTTTCATACGATCTGCATCCGGAAAAATACCTGTCCACTTTTCAAAAGCTAATGCTCCTTGAAAAACAAACATACCTACTCCATTTTGCGTTCTAGCACCCTTGCTTTTCGCATCTTGTAAAATTTTGGTATTCAAAGGATTATATATGATATCACTCACTAATGCCTTTTCGCTTATATTGGAAATATCCAATGGGGATTCTTCCACATTTGGGGACATTCCGATAGAGGTAGTTTGAATAATTAAATCATACTCTCCACAGTTTGCCTCTGCTGTCCATTTATCTACTATTGTAGTATTAACCGAATAAGGACAAGATTCTTTCAGATTCAACGCTTTGTCTAGTGAACGATTGACGATATCTATTCTTTCTACTCCATGATGGGCTAAAGTAAAATAAATGCCTCTTGCCGCACCACCGGAACCAATCATTAATATCTTTTTATCGCGAAGAGTAGTCAACTCAGATAATAGCCCTCTTAAATAACCTGTACCATCTGTATTGTATCCTATCCATTTGCCATTTTCTTTTACAACTGTATTTACTGCACCAATTGCTTCACTTAATGGATCAAGACTATCCAAAAATGGAATAATATCTGTTTTATGCGGCACCGTAACATTAAATCCAGCCACATTCATTTCCCTTAACTGCTGTAACCCTTCTTTCAACATCCCCTTTTTAATATGAACTGCCTTATAAACAGCATCCATACGATAAAATTGAAATAGGTCATTATGCATAACAGGTGACATAGAATGTTGGATTGGATCTCCAATAACCACATATTTCTTCATTTTTAACTCTCCCCATTTTATCTATTTATCATTATATTAATGATTTTCTAACTAATGCGTGAACGCCTTTTGGAACATACACTGATACTTGTACATTCGCTTCATTTACGGTAATCCAGCCTAATCCAGATAAAACAATATCCGTTTTCCCCTCTTTTATCGTAAAGTCATGTCTTATCAACTTCGGAAATTCGTTCCTTTGATCTTTCCGAGGCGGTGTCAGCATTTCACCAACATGTTTTTCATATAATTCATCCGCGTTTTCGGATTTTGTACGGTGAATATTCATTTCATTTGAAAAATAACAAACAAACGCCTGCCGTTCTCCTTTTACAAAATCAAATCGAGCTAATCCTCCAAAAAATAATGTTTGTCCATCATGAAGCTGAAATATTTTTGCTTTTATTTCTTTTTTCGGCGTAATATATTTTAAGTCTTTTTTATCTACATAATGCGCCATTTGGTGATGATTGATAATACCAGGCGTGTCTACTAATGCTTTTCCATCAGCTAAAGGTATTTCAATGATATCCAACGTCGTTCCCGGAAAATGGGAAGTTGTAATGATGTTTTCCTCGCCAGATACTTCTTTTAAAATTCGATTAATGAAGGTTGATTTCCCCACATTTGTACAGCCTACTACATAAACATCTTTTCCTTCACGATAATTCTCAATCGCCTCTAGAACCTCTTGGATCATCTGCCCTTTTTCTGCACTTACTAAATAAACATCCTCTGGTCTCAATCCAAGATCTTTTGCTTCTTTTTTCATCCAATTGATGACTTTTTGTTTTTTAACTGATTTTGGAAGCAAATCCACTTTGTTTCCAACTAGCAGTAGTTTATTTTTGCCAATGAAGCGATGCAGACCTGGAAGCCAACTGCCATTAAAATCAAAAATATCCACAATTTTTACAATTAAACTGTCTCTTTTGCCGATTTCATTTAATATTTTTAAGAAATCACTGTCTGTTAATGACACATCTTGCACTTCATTATAATGTTTTAAACGAAAACATCTTTGACAAATAATTACTTCTTTTTCCAAAGCCGAAGGCGGAGTATACCCTATTTCATCCCGATTGCCTGTTTGTATCTCTACACCACAGCCAATACAATGTATTCTTTCTGACACTTATTGATCCTCCCAAGTTAATTTTCCTTTTTTACGAAACCAATTTAAAATTCTTCTTTCAATTCTGCGGTTTATTCTAGTCATGAATCCATCCGTTTGAGCTACAGGAACGACCAGAATGGTATGGAAGCCACTACTATTTCCTCCGAGAACATCTGTTAATAATTGATCTCCTATTACCACTGTTTCTTCTTTTCGCAGGTTCATTTGCAATAAAGCTTTTTTAAATGCACGCCCCATCGGTTTTCTCGCTGCAAATATAAAAGGTATATTTAATGGATCGGAAAATGCTTTTACTCTTACTTCTTTATTATTTGAAACAATCGTTACTTTTATCTTGTTCCTCTTCATTTCTTCAAACCATTCAATAATTTTCGGTGTAGCAAGTGGACGATCCCATTCTACTAACGTATTATCAAGATCAGTTATAATCCCTTTTACGCCCTTTTCTTTTAAAAGATCGGGAGTAATATCAAAAATGCTTTTAACATGCTGATCTGGTAAAAAATGATTTAACAATTTATATAACACCTCTTTGTCGTAATTGCTTTTTCCGATTGCTATTATGCATTTTTTATATAATTGCGATTCCATTTTCATTATGAACAAAATTATATTATACCTTTTCCTCTGCCTAAAAAGTAGATATGATTATTTTTTTTCAACAAATCAAAATATCTTTCGACAAAATCCGCATTTTTCAACATTTGTGGATAACATTATACACATTTCACACACTGCTTTTTAAACAACTAATTCACTTTTTAACATGTTAATCACAGGTTATCCACTTTTTATTGTGGATAACAGAACAGTTGTTCTAACTATTTATTTTTGTTAAAGTAATGTTATAAGAAAAGCGTACATAATTAACAATCAAGCTTCAGCATAAAATGAATGTAAATAGCTATTCCTACATATCCCGCCCGTTGCCGCTTATATTCCTAAACATGCGGCAATTAGAGCTAAACTACACTTGACTTTAAAAATGAATCGATAATTTATTGGTAAAAAAGGACATGCTTTGCTTTTCAATTATTACTTTAATGAATGGAGGTGTTCTGACATATGCGTAAACTGTCAGATGAATTGTTAATTGAGTCCTATCATAAAGCTAGAGAACTAAATCTTAGTCCGGAATTTATACGTCTCATTGAAACAGAGATTCACCGACGTTCATTAAGTAATAAGATAAGAGTCTCTTCTTAAAAGCCCAATTAATGGGCTTTTATTATCGGGAAATTTTAAATTGCTTAAGAACAAAAGCGCAAGCGCCTTGATCATCGCCGTACAAACCGGAAGGGCTTGACTGAGATAAAGGAAACACGATGAGCGATAGCGAATCGATGTTGACTTATCGTAGGGTGATGACCTGAAGTTTGATAGGCGATAGGCACTGGCCGATTAAGTACGCAACGTCCTGTTGCAACATCGGCACTAGTACATCCTGTACGTCGGAGCTGGATGCGGACCATACTGCTTAGTTATCCACCACTCTATTGTTTATAATTTCCTAAGCAACAAATAAGTCAGTTGCTGATTACAGATTTGCTTTTAACCGTATTATAATCTGCTGTCAAATCGCCAATTACTTCACCTATTTTAACTGCATGCGGGGTAGAAAGGAAGTCTTTGCTTATAAATGCATCTTTTTCAAATAATAAGATTACTGTTGAACCGAAAGAAAAATATGCCATTTCTTCGCCCTTTTGCAGTTGTTCTTCTTTAGAAGACAAGACTATAGAATTTATAAACATTGCTCCTACTTTTACAACTCCAATAATCTGATTATGCTTTGTTTTCACTTCCGTAATCGTTCGATAGTTTTTAGCAAGAGCATTTTTTCCGTATCTTAGTCCCCATTTATTAACAGGATATGATTTCTTTCCGAGTGTCCACTGATTGACTATTTCCCCCTCTACTGGGCTGTGAATGCGATGATAATGACTTGGACTTAAATAAAAGATGATATACATTCCTTCTTTATATTTCTGCACTGCTTGTTCACTTCCGAGCATTTCTGCTATAGAATACACCTTGCCTTTTACATGGATTGTATTATCCGCATAAATAGTTCCGATATCTTCAATGATGGCATCTACAGGGCTGATCACTTCCTTCTCGGCTGACTGGCTGCTCCTCGCCCCTTCTTTTAACTTTCGAATAAAAAATTCATGCAAATTATGATATTCCTCTATATTTTTTTCCATCTCATTTAAATTTATTTGGAATAGCTTTGCGAAAGATGGAATAATAATAGAACTAACCTTGGAATGGGCAAACTTCTCAATCATAGCAGAGCTCCATTGTCCATTTGTTAATTCTATTAATAAACGGTAAATAAATGATCTCAACGAATTAATCCTCCAATAATTTGTAAATTTTTCTTTACGAACAATCATATAGTACATTAAAATTATATATTATTATATAATAAAATAGTTGTATGAAGGTACTTCATACTAGGAGTGAATGGAATGTTTTTACCGGATGTATTAGACCAAACCGTAAAAAAATTAAAAACACAAATAGCTAATTGCCTTACATTAACAAATATATTCTTAGGTGGCTTTTCTATTATTTTCAGCTTAAAAGGGCATATCCAATTAAGTTTGCTATTAATCTTCATCGCTGCCCTTGCTGACAGATTAGACGGCATGGCTGCAAGGAAATTTAATATTGAATCTGAATTAGGCAAACAATTAGATTCCATGAGTGATATTATTTCATTTGGTGCTGCACCTGCACTTTTAATATATCAAGGGATATTATTTGAACTAGGAGCACCTGGTTCCTTTTTTACCGTATTATATATTTGCTGCGGAGCTTTTCGTTTAGCACGATTTAATATCTCCGAAAACAATGGCTACTTTACAGGACTGCCAATTACTGCAGCAGGGTGCATTATTACTTTTTTCAGCTTAGGAATTAATTTTATACCGCCGCATATTTATTTATTTTTAATGTTAATTATGTCCGTCTTAATGATTGGGAACTTTAGATGGCGAAAAATCTAAATTAGAGAAGGAATGATGTCCATTCCTTCTCTTTTTATGCAGAAAATAAGTTTGCTTCCAAGACAAATTGTAATCGATCTCAATAAACGGAAAATGGATAAAATACCCTAAAAAGATTTGCGGTTATCTATTTGAAATAACAAAAAGCATAAAAGATTTTCATTAAAATTCAATAAATTTAACGCTTCAGGCTGTCGAGAGAATTCCCAGCCTGAACCTTACATTTTCTATTGAGTTTACTTCGTTAATTCTAAAAATTCTTCTACATCATTTATGCATATTTGAACAGCCTCTTCCCAAAATGCCTCTTCTGTTAAATCAGCATCAAGATGTTTTTTCGCAAGCTCTTCCACTGTCATGCTTGCTGTATCTTTTAATAAAGCAATATAGTTGTCTTCATAGCCTGTTCCCTCTAATAATGCTTTCGCATAAATGCCAAGAGAAAATAAATAGCCAAATGTATAGGGAAAATTATAAAACGGTACACCTGTAATATAAAAATGCAGCTTCGATGCCCAAAAAGTTGGATGATAATCATTTAGCGCTTCTCCATAAGCCTCTTTTTGCGCTAGCAGCATTAATTCATCTAACCTATCTTTGCTTACTATCCCCTTTTTTCGTTCTTCATAAAAAGCCGTTTCAAAGAGAAATCGAGCATGTATGTTCATCAACAACACGATGGAGCGCTGTATTTTATCTTCTAATAGACTTAGTTTTTCTTCATGATCGGAAGCATTTTTCACTGCAGCGTCTGACACAATCATCTCAGCAAATGTAGAAGCTGTCTCTGCGACATTCATCGCGTAATTTCGATTTAATGTATGCATATTTTTCATTGCGTATGTATGAAAGCCATGTCCGAGCTCATGTGCCAGTGTGGAAACATTAGATGGCGTCCCTGAATAGGTCATAAAGATACGGGATTGACCGCTTTCTGGAAAATACGTATGAAAGCCGCCTGGTCTTTTCCCTTGTCTATCTTCTGCTTCAATCCAATTATCTTCAAATGCCCTTTTTGAAAAAGAAGTCAACTCTTTCCCAAATTGAGAAAATTGCTGTAAAATAAATGCAGCGCCTTCTTGATATGTCATCTTAGATTCCACGCTGCTAAGCGGGGCATCTAGATCATACCAACTTAATTTTTCTACACCAAGCAGTTTTGCTTTACGCTCTAAAAATTGTACAAATGGCTTTTTATGTTTGGAAATAACACTCCACATCGAATGCAGCGTTTTTTCCTGCATTCGATTCATATCCAATGGCTCTTTTAAAACATTATTCCATCCTCTTTTTTCATAAATATTTAAACGAAACCCTGCCAAATGATTTAATGTTTTAGCCAATAATACTCCTTTATCATTCCATGCTTTTTCCCATTCAACAAAAACCTCCCTGCGAACCTTTTGATCAGAATTCGAAAATTTATTTGCTGCCTGTCCTACTGATAATAACTTTGTTGTATTTTCTTCTTGAAAAGGAATTTGCACACTGCTGACAATAGTATCGTACATTTGTCCCCAGCCATGGTAGCCGTCTATGCTCAATTTATTTATAAGAGTTTCCTCTTTTTCTGAAAGCTTTTCTATTGCATCATTTCTTCTTTCTGTTAGAACAAATGACAACTCTTTTAACCCTTCCCCTTCTAAAAGAATACTCCATTGCTCATCTTCATAGGAAGAAAATTTGCCATCCAGCGCTGTTAATGCATTTTGAAAAGCAGCACTTAATTCCGCAACCTCTCCTCTTTGTACATCCGCCTCTTCGTCTTTTATATTCTGTGCCTGTAAACAACTGACAAATGCTCCAGCTTGGCGTATTTTTTTTACCACCGACTCAAATAAATTCATTATTTCTTTGACTGTTTTCTGATCTAACTTTCCATTCTTCGGATGGTATTTTAGCACTATATGAGAAAATATGTCGATGTTTTCCTTGGTTGTTTTTAGATGTTCTTTAAATGCCGACGAACAGCTTCCTCCTTGAAAAAACACATCCAAATCCCAAACTGAAGAATATACCTCTGCTGCCACTTTATCTCCCCCTATTCTTTGAACTATTATATTATAATTTTATTATTTTAATATTTCTAATAACTACTCTCCATGCCTGCAATTTTGCATCACCCAAAACATTTTCTTTTTTTGGCTGTTTTCGTATAGATTGTTGCTTTTAAACTTGCAGCCTGCATACACTTAACTTTCTACTTGGAGAAAGCCTTTATTTATATTATAAAAATAAAAAAAATCCCCCATAAAATGAGAAACGATTCTTTTAACTTTTTTTATTTCTTTCATATAGGCTGCTCACTTTTATTAATAAAAACGGCTTCCAATATACCAGAAGCTTCCAAATACTAGTATGACAATAAATAAAATGATAAGCAATGCATACCAAGCACCGCCTGCAGCAGCATAAGGAGCTCCATATATACCAGGAGCTGGATAAGGATATCCTCCTACAGATCCAGGTCCAATGGGCCCACAGGGAATTGCTGAATAAGGACTGCCAAAATCCACCATTTAAACTCCTCCTCTCTATTCTAAACTATTCAACTATTTGCTGCTTGCTTAGGCATTTGTGCTATTAGAAAAATTTTTTTAAATAAAAACCTGCTCTTCTAAAGTGAACAGTGTTCTAAAATTTCCATTTCAAGCTAGAATATGTTTGTATTCAACCTGCTTTCTTCTTTTACTCACCAATAAATAAATATAGAATGAAACGGCATAAGACATGCATAAAATGTAGAAAAGGAGGTAGGAAGGATGAAAAAAAAGCTTGCAGCAGTTATTGTAGTACTCTTATTAGCTTTTGCAGCATATGTGGAAACGCCAACAGCAAGTATTAATAAAAACTATATGTATTTTTATGGAGATACAAATGATACAGAAGAGGCAAGCTCTAATTTAGATGCATTAGGATCTCCTGAGTTAGAATATCAATTAGATTCAACGGTGGAAGAAGATGGATTTTTGATAGAAACATATAGAGAATATGAACTATACAAAGACAGTAATGGTGAAGTAGCAAAAACAGTGGCAACCTCTAATACACAGTCTATAAAATATGCAGAGAATGAGTAGCTGTTTTTGGGGGATAAGGCTTTAAATAAGGGTGCATTTTCGTGCACCCCTTGAATGAATAGAAGCACCTCTTTTTTCCATGTGTTATTAGTATTATTTTTGCATCCTTTTTCATTAATCATTAATTCGTTCTTCTTTTCTCTTTTTCAGCCCGATAAAATTCATGGAACATTTTCATCAGTGCCCGTTTTTCAATCCTAGAAACATAGCTTCTGGAAATGCCAAGCTCTTTTGCAATTTCTCGTTGTGTTTTTTCTTTCTGCAAATCCAACCCGAATCGTCCGACAATCACTTCTTTCTCTCTATCATCTAATACATCAATATATTCCTTCACTTTTTCTAATTCCATATTTAATTGAATCGTATTTACCACATCTTCTGATTCTGACTTTAACACATCAATCAAGCTGATTTCATTCCCTTCTTTATCCTGTCCGATTGGATCATGAAGGGACACATCTTTTTTTGTTTTCTTTAATGCTCTTAAATGCATGAGTATTTCATTTTCGATACAGCGAGCCGCATAAGTAGCAAGTTTTGTACCTTTTCCTTCCGAAAAGCTTTCTATCCCCTTTATTAGTCCAATTGTACCAATTGAAATCAGATCTTCTGAATCTTCCCCAGTATTTTCAAACTTTTTGACAATATGTGCTACTAGGCGTAAATTATGCTCAATTAACATATTGCGAGCATGTGAATCACCTTCAGCCATCAACCGTAAATATTTTTTTTCATCTGCCGCTGATAATGGCTGAGGAAACGCATTGTTTTTCACATAGGAGACAAGGAATACTAATTCTTTTAGAAAAACTCCGAGCGAATATAAAATTCCAGACATTGTTCCACCTCCACATTCAAGGACATTTGCCTATACTCTATTACTATGTGAATAGGGATAAGGTTTTGCATGTCCTGCAGATAATAATCTTTTTAAATATTTATTATTTGGGTTTCATTTCATATCATAACGGGTAACCATAATCTTTCTAATTAGAAAAGAGGAACACAATTTAAAGATATTACTATTTACAAGCAAACCGAAAATTTTTTCGGAAAATAAAAAAGGGTTTGTTATTGTCTAGATCCCTAAGAGAAGTATTTCTACTATCTTCGAGTAAAAAAACAAGGTTTTCTTTTCTTTTGCTTGTATAATATGATTAGAAAGTCTTCTTTATTAATTAGAAAATCAGTTTAATCAATGCGAGGAGATGCAGATGGATACAAAATATTTGGATTTATTAACAGAAAAATATAATAGTGAAGAAAAAGTTGTAACCGAAATCATCAATTTAGAAGCTATTTTAAATTTGCCAAAAGGAACCGAGCATTTTGTAAGCGACCTGCATGGGGAGTATAATGCATTTCAACATGTATTAAGAAATGGTTCTGGAAATGTAAAAGAAAAAATAAAAGACTTATTTAATGGAGACCTCTCCAAAAAAGAAGTCGATGAATTTGCTACATTGGTTTACTATCCAGAAGAAAAACTCCGTATTATCCAAAACTGCTTACAACAAAAGGATTTATTAGATAAATGGTATGAAGAAACCATTGAACGATTGATTAAACTGGTTTCTTTCGCTTCATCAAAATATACACGATCAAAAGTAAGGAAGGCACTGCCTGATCAATATGTTTATATTATTGAAGAACTTTTATACAAAAAAGATGAGCTAGACAATAAAAAAGAGTATTATTCCGAAATCATCAAAAGAATTATCTCCTTAGGCCAAGCAAACAAAGTTATTAGTGTACTAGCCTATACAATCCAAGAGCTTGTCGTTGATCATCTCCACGTTGTAGGCGACATTTATGACCGGGGACCAAGTCCGGATAAAATCGTGGAGCATTTAATGAAATACCACTCAGTTGATATCCAATGGGGAAACCATGATGCCTTATGGATAGGAGCTTTCGCAGGATCAAAAGTTTGCCTGGCGAATATCATTCGAATTTGTGCAAGATATGACAATTTAGATATTATTGAAGATGCCTATGGAATCAATTTACGGCCCCTTCTCAATTTAGCAGAAAAATATTATGAGGATAATCCTGCCTTCCGACCAAAGCTCACTACAAAAGACGAGGAATTTTCAGAAGAAGGAATCTTGCAAATTACTAAAATACATCAAGCAATATCCATCATTCAATTCAAATTAGAAATAGAAATTATTAAAAGACGCCCTCATTTCCAAATGGAAAACAGAAGTCTTCTAGAAAAAATTGATTATAAAAAGAATACGATTGAATTAAATGGCCGTACATATTCATTAGTGAATACATGCTTTTCAACCATTGACCCCAAATCTCCAGAAACACTTTTAAAAGAAGAAGAGCTAGTGATGGAAAAACTGTTATTCTCCATTCAGCATTCAGAAAAACTAGCTAGACATATGAATTTTCTAGTTAAGAAAGGAAGTCTTTATCTTAAATACAATGGCAATCTGTTGATTCATGGCTGTATTCCTTTAAATAAAGATGGAAGCATGAAAACAATGATGATAAATGAGAAAGAATACAGTGGAAGAGGACTGCTGGATATTTTTGAATATTATTTAAGATATAGTTTTTCGCATCCGAAAATTACAGATGACTTAGCAACAGATATGATTTGGTATTTATGGTCTGGGGAGAATTCCTCTTTATTTGGCAAAAAAAATATGACGACATTTGAACGATATTTTATTAAAGAAAAAGAAACACATATTGAACAAAAAAACCCTTATTATAACTTGCGGGAAGAAGAAGATACTTGCAGAAAAATATTAGAAGAATTTGATTTGAACGTGGAGCAAGGACATATCATTAATGGACATACACCAGTTGAAGAAATCAATGGCGAAAATCCCATCAAGGCGAACGGCAAAATGATTGTTATTGATGGAGGTTTTTCAAAAGCCTATCAATCAAAAACTGGAATCGCTGGCTATACCTTATTATATAATTCATATGGGATGCAGCTTGTTGCCCATAAACAATTTACCTCTAAAGAAGATGTACTTCATCATGGTACAGACGTATTATCAGTAAAAAGGGTGGTAGATCGTGAACTGCGACGAAAAAAAGTATTAGAAACAAATGTTGGCGACAAAATATTAGAACAAATAACCGATCTAAAACATCTGTTAGAATACAAATTCAGAGAAAATTAATATTTGCCCCTTCCAGTTCAGTTGAGGTCACTGAAAAAGCGAATGCTATAATATAAGTAGTGTCAATCCAAGCAGCGTAGAGGTTTTCGTTTGGTTTTCCGGCGGCTTGCCACACGCTTTCCGCGGAGCGAGAGTTGAGACTGTCACGCTAATCTAAACCGGAGTCGTGCGGACACCTCTCCTAACCAACATGATGGTCGTTTTCAAACTCTCTATACCATTTTTACCCTGCTAAATTTAAGCGTTTCACCTATAATTTATCTAATAAAACACTTTTCCAGTGTCTTCGTTCTGTTAGTGCTGGTCCATAAAAGCCATCAGCGGAAAAGTGTTTCTGCTGATGGCTTTTTACATCCTTTATAGTAAAAGAACTCCTATTACTTTCTATTTTTCTTTTTCCATTCCACAGTAAGCAGCAAAACATACAGATTCATCGTGACTCTCCTTTTTCATGTTCGTTAGGTGGAATCTTTCTCCACCCAGAGGATTGCTTGACGTCTTTGTAATTTAATAATCATAATACTTCACACCTTTCCGTTTTCATTATTTAAAATCCACGATACATCGATATTGCTTTCGCTTTATTTTCTTGCATGATTTTATTAATTCGCTGATCATGAAGAACTTCTTCTGCCGTTTGATTTGCCTTTTTAATGGTAATTGTAAAAAACAACATGTTCAGTGTCATACTATCACCTCCCGCTAGATTTTTTTATTTTCTTATAGATGCCTAGAAAAACCGCCAAATAAAATTTGTTGTTCTTTATTTTTCTCCATTATTTCATTTATGCGTTGTTCATGAAGAATTTCTTCTGCAGTTTTTTCTTGTTTTTTAATTATTATCGTAAAAAAAAGTAAATTCAGCCTCATGCTATCACCTCCTATCCTTCTACCCAATCACCATATTTTAACTAAAATGGAATAAATAATTAAAAAAAAGCGCAAAAAAACCGCATAGAGACATTCGCTCCTGCGGCTGGCAAAAAAATCATATAAAAAACCGCAGGACACAATTCACCTGCGGTTGGATAGACAATTAGTGTTGTAAACCTAATACTTCCATTCCTCAACGGTTGAATTCGTGCTTATTGCATATAAAGTTATAGTGTTTTTCCCTAATAAATATCCATGTACTAATCCTAAAACTTTTTGCATTTCATTCAACCTCCTTTTAAGAAATATTGTTTACACTGGTAAGTATATCCTCCATTACCAATTTTGTAAACCTTTTTTGGAAAATTGGGTGAAAGATTTTCTGCATTTTATATGTTTTCAAGTCCAATATAACGTAATTGTTTTATAGGATTTTTAAAAAATGAACCAAGTTCAAAGAACAAAAAAAAGAAAAGAGGCCTTTGTCCTTCTTTTCTTTTTTCTTTAATCTTCATCATTATTTAGTTCATTTATTTTTTTTTGATATTGTTTTGCTTTTGAAAAAAAGAAAATAGAAGCACCTAAACAAGCCGCTGTCATCATCATCATAACTGCTGTGTTCCATTCCGTTTTATCAAGAGTAGGAATAACGACGCCTAAATAAAAAAAGACACCTACAGCTAATAAAACAGTCGCAAAGCGTTTAAAATCGACCATTTTTTCTATTAAACTTTTTACCGTCTTCTCCATGCTGTCACCCCTCCCGCAGTCTATAAAACTATAACTCTAGTTTATCATAGTACCTTCGCTGAAATCCTTATGAAATTACTAGTAATACTGGAAATCATGCTGTCTTTAGGGCTTGCTGCAAAACAAAAACAGCAGGGCTTATCCTGCTGTTTTTGTTTTGCCGTGCCATTATTGCAATGCTTGATTTAAATCTTCTATTAAATCTTCCACATCTTCTAATCCTACTGAAATCCGGACAAGCCCGTCTGTAATGCCCAGCTCCGCTCTTCTTTCTTTCGGAATGGAGGCATGAGTCATCTTTGCGGGAACGGATATCAAGCTTTCTACTGCACCAAGACTTTCTGCTAATGTAAAATATTTCACCTTATTTAATAATTTATCAGCATTTTCTTCGCTTCCTACATCAAAGCTGACCATTCCCCCAAATCCCATAGCCTGCTTTTTGCTTATTTCATGATTAGGGTGTGTTGCCAACCCAGGATAATAAACTTTTGCAACGGCTGGATGCTCTTCTAAAAATGCAACAATTTCCTTTGTGCTCTTTTCATGTTCCTCCATACGAATTCCAAGTGTTTTTATACCCCGGATAAGCAGCCATGAATCATTGGGACCAAGAACCCCTCCAGTGGAATTTTGAATAAAATGCAAATCTTCCCCTAATTTTTCATCCTTGACAACTACTAAACCAGAAACAACATCACTGTGTCCCCCTAAGTATTTTGTGGCACTATGCAGCACAATATCTGCTCCCAATGTAATCGGCGTCTGCCAATATGGGGTAGAAAAAGTATTATCTACAATAGTCAATAATCCCAGCTTTTTTGCAGCCTCCGATGCAGCCTTTATATCTGTAATTTTTAATAATGGATTGGTTGGTGTTTCTATAAATAAAGCAACGGTATTTTTTTGAACAGCTTCTTTGATATTTCCTATGTTGCTTGTATCAATAAAGGTTGCTTCGATGCCGAATTTATTCAAAACCTTTGTCATTACCCGAAAGGTGCCGCCATATACATCGTCAGTGAGAAGAATATGGTCACCCTTCTTAAACAGCATCATTACCGCTGTAATAGCTGCCATTCCCGAACTAAAGGCAAACCCTCTTTTACCTTCTTCCAAATCTTTAATAAGCGCTTCTAATGCATGACGTGTTGGATTGCCCGTTCTGGAATATTCGAAGCCTTTATGATTTCCCACCCCATCCTGCTTATACGTACTAACCTGATAGATTGGCACATTTACTGCACCAGTATGAGGGTCGCCGCTAATTCCGCCATGTATCAGCTTTGTTTTCCGTTTCATTTAAATTCCTCCTTCAAAAATTTTTTTACTCATATACCGATCGCTTCCATCTGGAAAAACAACCACAATATTTGTTCCTTTTTTTGCTTCTTTCGCTTCTAGTAAAGCAGCCTGTAATGCGGCGCCAGATGAACTTCCTACAAGCAAGCCTTCTTTTTTTGCTAGTTCCTTTACCTTGTCAAATGCAGATTGATCGGAAATAGTATGAATCTGATCAAAATAGACAGGATCCATATATGCCGGCAAAAATTCCATGCCAATCCCTTCCGTTTTGTGGGAGCCAGCTTTTCCGCCATTTAATATCGATCCTTTTGGTTCGACAATCACTGTTTTAATGTGCTTATTCTGCTCTTTTAAGTAGCGGGCAGTTCCCATAAAAGTACCACCGGTACCTGCACCAGCTATAAAAATATCTACATGATGGTTTAATTGTTCCCAAATTTCTGGTCCTAGCGTTTTATAGTAGGTATTTGGATTTGCTTTATTTTCAAATTGTCCTGGTATATAGGAGAGAGGAATTTTCTTGTGAAGATCTCTTGCTTTTTCGATGGCTCCCTGCATCCCTAGGGAAGTAGGTGTTTGCACAATTTCAGCGCCTAATGCTTTCATAATTTGCTGTTTTTCCACACTGAATTTTTCAGGTACACATACAATCACACGAATATTTTTATTTAAAGCGGCAATTGCTAAACCGATGCCAGTATTTCCAGCAGTTGGTTCAATGATAGTTCCGCCTTCTTGCAACTCCCCATTCTGTAAAGCATGATTAACCATTTCATATCCGAGTCTGTCTTTAATGCTGCCACCGGGATTATAGTATTCTAGCTTTGCAAACAAACGTACATCTTCCGGCAAGGAAAAGTGGGTAATTTCCAACATGGGGGTTTTCCCGATTAATTGATGAATGGATTGATACACATTCATTGCTCTTCCTCCTTTTCCTAATTTTATTTAAAATAAAGGGAATGATATGGACAGTAATTATCTTTATTTCCCACAGTGGAATAGTAGGTTTTAAAAAAGAAAAGAGAAAGAAGTTTTCCATGCTTCTTTTGCTTGAAAACTTCCCACTTTTCATCCATTAAAGATCTGTTATTTTAGAAACGATGCCCATTACTAAATTTGCAGAATGAACTGCTGCTTTTTCCAGATACTGATCAAAAGAAAGATGTGATTCTTTCCCTGCAATATCCGATAAAGAACGGATAATGACAAATGGCAGTTGATACTGAAAGGCAACTTGTGCAATGGCAGCTGCTTCCATTTCTACTGCTTGCAAACCGGTAAATTTGCTCTTAATAAATTCCGCTCTATCTGGATCATTTATAAACGAGTCTCCTGTCGTAATTAAGCCTGTCACAACTGCATGGTCGCCTATCTCTTTTGCAATTTGTTCTGCAATATCGATAAGGTCGGCATTTGCTTGGAAGCTTGCCGGCATCTGCGGAACTTGACCATACTCATATCCGAAAATTGTTGCATCTACGTCATGATGGCGAACTTCTGTTGAAATTACCACATCGCCAACATTCAGCTCAGGATTTAACCCGCCAGCAGATCCTGTATTAATCAAACAGTCTGGTTTAAATGTCTGCAGCAGAATCGTTGTGCTCATTGCAGCATTTACTTTCCCAATTCCTGAACGTAATAATACAACTTCTTTTCCAAATAAAGAACCTTCTATAAATTGAAATCCTGCGATTATATGCTCTTGTTTGTCTGTTATTTTTTCTCTTAGTAGTGTTACTTCCTCTTCCATTGCTCCGATAATTGCTATTTTCATTTGTTTCCCTCTTTCTACTTTTTTACCCCTTCCATAATCCATACAAAATCATTAAATTGTTTAAAATGTACACTGAATCCCTGTTCTTTTAATATGTTTGTTAAAACCGGAATCGTTGTATAATATTCACGTTTTAAGTCTTCTGCTAAATTAGGAAGGCCATTTTTTATGGCATGGTCTATTGCTTGATTATAATCCTCTTTCGATTCATACATAGTATCTGCAAAAACTATTTTACCACCAACGGGCAGGTAATTACTATATAGAGCAACAGCCTCTTTCTTTTCTGTGTCAGTTAAATGATGAAAAGCATACGTACTGACAAAAGTATTTGGTTGATGCTCTAAATCAAATTCAAGAAAATCTCCCTCTTTTAGTATGGCATTTTCCCCTATTTTATCTTTTGCTAAAGTCCGCATTGCAGAAGAAGGTTCGATTGCCGTAACAGACAAACCTTTATTAATTAATTTTAGTGTTAAATTCCCTGTCCCCGGACCAAATTCGACTACATGACCGAATGATCGGTTCGCAACTTCCTGCAATATATCATCATAGTTTCGAAAAACCTCTTTATATTCTAAATCATTGTTCAGACTCTCATCATAGGTGGCTGCCCACTGTTCAAAAAGCTCAATAAACTCTTTTCCCACAAATAACCACATCCCAAGCTCATAATATATAATTCTTATCAACATACTATGATATAACTTTTCACATGTTCTTCATTTAGCTTGGGTTTCTTTTTCTACCAATAACGATCTTATGGTAAAATAAAATTATTTTGATGAAAGGACGAATGACATATGAATTTTCAGCTTGATATTATAGAAGACAAAATCGAATTTTTTGAAGGGGAGAATTTACAAACCCTTGAAAAGCAAATTAATAACCAAATTGAGATCAATAAAAGCATCCTTTTATCTGTCCATTCAGTTAGCCATCAAACGGTTATCCAGGAAAATGGCAGACCATATTATACAGCAGTTGTTCATTTTAAAGTAAAGAAATAATGAACAAAAGCGCAAGCGCCTTGATCATCGCCGTACAAACTGGCCGATTAACTACGCCACGGCCTTATGTCTTCATCGGCACTTGTACATCCTGTACGTCGGACCTCGACGCGGGCCAAACTGCTAAGTTATCCACCACTCTATTTCGTTTATAATTTCCTAGACATACAGAAAGACCAAATCCATTTTAGGATTCGGTCTTTTCTTTTCCACTATTTTATTAAAAACGAGTCGACTATCTTATATTAAGATCTTTGATTTCTTCCACTTTCGCAGGCTTCCATCCTTTTCCATCCACCCATTCAATATAGACACGAAATTTTTTAGATTTGTCTTTTGAAGAAACTGTTCCAATTGATTTTTGAGGATCTTTGTTATTATTCCCCAAAAACCAAACGACCATATCTGATTCATCCAAACCTGTTCCATACGCTAATGCCTTTTCTTGTTCATTCCAATCCGTTCCAGAAGAATAGGATGCGGCATGTTCGCCAGTTTGTGCAGTGCCCACAGGCTCCCATGCAGGATTTTCAATTGTTTTTACGACATTTGAATCACTGCCGCCTTCTGTCACAATCGCTTCATCATCTTTTGCACCTTCGTCGTCTTTTGCTGCATCATTTTCAGCTGCTTCACCCTTTTTATCAGGATTGCCGCTGACTGTTTCAGATTGATTCTCTTCTTTATCTGACTGCTCTGTTTTTTCTTTATTTTTATTTATTTTATCTGCATTTTTATGGTCGTTATTACTGAAGATTGAATAGGAAACAAACACAATTAGTAAAATCACAATGACGATTAAACTATTTAAAATAAAATTTGTTTTTTTCCTTTTGGAGCGCTGTTCAGAACGGCTTTGATTATGGTTATTAGCTTCACTGCTCAAAGTGTTTCTCCTCCCTATATTTACCTGTTCCATTTCAAGTTTAGCAAGGCTGTACATATTCTAACATGAGAAAGCGATAGTGAAAAGCATTAAGGTATTCTGACAGGACTTTCCTTGGCACTAATATCCTGATCATGCTTGTTAACAGCTTTCACCATTTCAGAAAACAACGGATTTACACCGCCTTTATCTGAAAAAACTCCTAAATTTACTGTTACTAATGCATATCTCGGATTATTATATGGAAAATATCCAGCAAACCATTTATTATGCAATTGCTTTCCATCTTTCATCACCCCGGTTTCTGCCGTTCCTGATTTCCCAGCTACTTCATACGGCAAATCTTGAAACCACCTGCCAGTTCCTTTTTCATTTACCACTACCTCTCTTAATAAATGCTGTAATTTTTCTGCCGTTTTTAAAGATATCGTTTCGCCTGGTATTTTTTGCTGCTTAAATTTTAAAAGCGTGCTCCCATTTTTATAATCTATTTCAGACGCAACTCTTACACTTTCCTTTTGACCGCCTCTTGCAATCGTAGCCATCATATTGGCAACTGCCAGCGGAGTCACTCGTACTTCGTTTTGTCCTATTCCAGTCAGAGCCACATAATTTTTATCTCTTTTTGCATCTTCTGATAAAAATACTCTTCCTTTTTCTTCTTCAGGCAACTGTTTAAAATCGATTGTATGATATACATCCCCCTGCCAGCCATCAATCGTTGTTAAAGATAATTTTTCCGCATATTCCTCCAGCAAGTTTTCATCTATATCCTTCAACTCTTTTGCTATGGTAGCAAATGTATTATTGCAGCTTACAGCAAAACTATTTGTAAAATTTAACATGCCGTGCTGATAAACAGGATCTGGATCCCCATTTATTTTTCTGCTGCAGTCATATGTAAGTTTATTACCGTCGAGCTTATGGTCGATCGCAGCTGCAGCCACCACCGTTTTAAAGACGGAGCCAACTATTTGCTGCTTTAACATATAATTATTTATTCCATCTGTTTTAAAAGGATTATTTGTATCCATATGTGGCCTTGAAACCATTGCAGCAATAGAATTCGTCTTTAAATCCAACAGAACAAGCCCACCCTTTTGAATGCCTTGCTCATCTACCAATTTTTCAGCTTTTTCCTGCAAGTTTTTATCGATGGTTGTTTTAATATTAACAGGGTAAAAAGGATTGCCTGGTTCTACATATTTTACATTTATGCCAAACAACGGGCCGCCAGCTGCATCAACATGATAAACCAATTTTGCTTCGCCATCCGGCAGCAAAAACTCATCAAAGCTTTTTTCTAATCCAGTGATTCCAACTAATGTGTCGTAGGATAACTTTTTATCTGGGTATCTTTTAGCAAGAAGCTCTTCATTTTGTCCAGTAATGCCTAATAATTGTTCAGCAAAACTATTTTTCAGATTATATTTTTTATCCACTGCAAATACACCGGGAATAGCTAATTTATTAATTTTTTCACTTTGCTTTGCTGTAAGGGTAATGGGCTTATCTCCGCCAAAAACTACGGGCTCCTTTGCATTTTTAACGGCACTAATTAAATTGTATTCAGAAACTTCCATAATATCCGCTATTTCCCCACTATCCCACTCCATATTTTGTAAAAAAGGAAAAAGAATTAAGACCGTTTTTGTACTTTGTGTAAGAGAATATCCGTCTTTGTCTAAAAATCCACCTCTTCCATTATCTAAAACCATTTCTTGCGACCTCTGCTTTACACTTGCTTCTACTAAATTAATATGATGTTTTGTAAAATGCTCTGTTTCCACAAGCTGAACTTGAACTAAACGCGCGAGCAATCCTCCTAGTATCAATAAAAAAAATGCTGTTATCGCAATTGCTCTTTTTCTCCACATAAAAAACACCTCATCAAGAGTGTTGACGAGGTGTCTTTATATTAAACCATAATTTTTAGAATTATTATTTAATTGTTACAATTTGTACGTTCATTTCTCCACCTGGAGTTTGTACGATTACTTTATCGCCAACTTTTCTGCCGAAAAGGCTTTTAGCTATAGGAGAGTCATTGGAAATTTTCCCTTCAAATGGGTCAGCCTCTGCACTACCTACAATCGTATACGTTTCTTCTTCTCCATCTGGAAGTTCTATAAACGTAACGGAGCTTCCTAAAGATACAGAATCTGTATTCAGTTCATCTTCAGCAATAATTTTTGCATTGCGAATCATATTTTCAATTGTTGTAATTCGACCTTCAACGAATGCTTGTTCTTCCTTAGCAGAATCATACTCAGAATTCTCTGATAAGTCTCCGAAGCTTCTTGCTATCTTTATACGTTCTACAACTTCTTTTCTTTTTACTGTTTTTAATTGCTCTAATTCTTGTTCTAATTTTTCTTTACCAGCCAATGTCATTGGAAATTCTTTTTCCATCGTGATCTTCCACTCCTTCAAGTTTCCATAACAATCAATGTTTATAGAAAATCGTTTATTTTATGTATAAGTGGTTGTTTAAAAAGTTAAGGAACCAGCACTCGAATCGCTTTCCATGCATATCTTGCCTAAAAAACTTCTTATTAACATCGAAATCTCTGCTGTTTGACTCCTTCTTTTTAACATTCACCATAAGAAATTTAGCGCGTCTTAGAAAGAGACGCGCTTTTTATTCTAATAGGAAGAGTTTAATACGTATTACGAAAAAAAGAAAGCATTTTTTCCTTTTTGTAATAGTAATGATATACATTTTTTCCCTACATTATACGAATAGTTGGTAGATATCCTATTAATTATGTTGTCAAAATTAGAAAATGAATCACAAATATAGAAATAATCTTATTTGCTATTGTTTCATAAAAGTGATTTTTGTTCAAGGATTGTTTGTATTTTTGTTACCATTAAATCAATGGCAACATGATTATGGCCACCCTCTGGAATAATAATGTCTGCATATCTTTTTGTTGGCTCAATAAATTGATTATGCATTGGGCGGACTACATTTACATATTGTGCTATAACGGAATCCATTGTTCTCCCACGATCCTGAATATCTCTAAGCAGCCTTCTGATAATGCGAAGATCAGCATCTGTATCTACATATAGCTTCATATCCATCAAATTTCGCAGTCTTTCATCTTCTAGAATAAGAATTCCTTCAATAATAATAACATCCTTTGGTTCTACAGGAATAACTTGATCCGATCTTGTATGAATAGAATAATCATATACTGGTTTATTGATTGTTTCATACTGCAATAATTTTTCGATATGTTCGATAAGCAGCTCTGTGTCAAAAGCTAGTGGATGGTCATAGTTTGTTTTTAATCGTTCTTCAAAAGGCAAATGAGTTTGATCTTTATAATAAAAATCCTGTTCTATCATTAAAATAGAATGGTCATTAAAACTTTCAAAGATTGCTTTGGATACACTTGTTTTTCCCGATCCAGATCCACCAGCGACACCAATTACAACCGGTTTTCGTTGCATGTTTTTAGAGCTCCTTCCGCATCATGTTGTTTGGATAAACAGGATGATCGACTTTAAATCGAACAATTTGAAGCGGATGACGAGCTGCATCCAATTCGTTTCCATCCTCATCCCATATAGTTCCTACAACCATCGTAAAATTATCTAGTTCTGGTCCAAAAAACTCCACTTCTTGACCTGGTTTAAAATGGTTTCGCTGCTGTAATGTAACCATCTGTGATTCTTTATCATAATCAAGCACTAGTCCAGCAAAGTCAAAAGTAGTCTTTTTGCTATGGTTTCCAAACATTTGCTCTTTATACCCTGGCTGTCCTTCAAAAAACGCTGGTGCAGTGTCACGGTTTGCACATTTATCCAACTCTTTCAGCCATTCTTCATTAATGACAAAATGATCTGGATCTGCACAATAAGAATCAATTACTTTCCGATATACGCTTACTACTGTGGCAATATAATGGATGGATTTCATTCTTCCTTCGATTTTCAAGCTGTCTATTCCTAATTCAATCATCCGTGGAATGGATTCCACAAGTTTTAAATCTTTCGGACTCATGGCAAAAGGAGCATCCTCTTCAGAAAATAAAGGTTTTTCCTTTTCGTCATCTAATTTAAATAAATCGTAGTCCCAACGGCAAGATTGGCAGCATCCACCACGGTTGGAATCACGTGCTGTCATATGGTTGCTTAATGTACATCTGCCAGAATAGGCAATACACATAGCACCGTGTATAAATGTCTCAATTTCAATATCTACTTTTTCTTTCATTTCACGTATTTCATCAGCGCTTGTTTCACGAGCTAATACAACACGTTCTAAGCCTTCTTCTTTCCAATATTGAACTGCCTTCCAGTTGGAAAGAGATTGTTGTGTACTTAAATGCACCTCAATTTCCGGAGCAACTCTTCGGCATGTCTCAATAATTAAAGGATCTGCAACAATAATTCCGTGGATCCCAGCATCTTTTAAACCTAATAAATACTCTTCCAACCCGTCTATATTTTCATTGTGAGCAAAAATATTCGTTGTTACATAAATTTTCGCATTATAGTTTTTGGCAAATTCCACACCCTCTTTCATTTCTTCAAAAGTGAAATTGCCAGCATTTGACCGGAGACCATATTCTTGACCGCCAATAAATACTGCATCCGCCCCATATGCTACGGCGATTTTTAATTTTTCTAAGTTTCCAGCAGGCGCTAGCAGCTCCGGTTTTTTTACAATAACTCTTTTCCCATTTCTTACTTCCGAAATGGGCGTTTTTACGATTGTCATGAGTGCCTTCCTCCTTTTCTTTTTAATAAACAGTTTCTTTAAAGAAAAATCCTGTATCAAGTGACCTATTTGCCGGCTGAATCTTTTCAATTTCTGCTAAAAATGCTTCTTTTTCCTCTTCATACTGATCTGCATCCTGACAATACAAATCAATTGCTTTGCGGTATATGCCTGTCACCGTTTGGATGTACTTTGCATCTTTTAACAGCCCATCAATTTTAAAAGAGTCGATGCCTGCATCAATTAAATCTTGTAATTCATCCACAATGCATATATCGTTTGGACTCATAATATGCGTTCCATTTTCATCTTCAAAAATAGGATATTTATTATCTCTTTCTTTATCATGAAGGAATAAATCTTTTTCCAATCTTTGTTCTTCCATTTCGTTTTCTTTACCTTGATACTGAAAATAATGTCCTAGCAGTGAACGCTTCGATTGAAACATCGTTGTCATACCATGTACTTGAATTTCAATTTCTACATCTGCATGTTCTTTTATCTCAATAATGCTGTCCATGCTAATTTCTCTTGCTAATACAGAGCGTTTTGCACCTTTGCTTCCCCAGTAATTGCATGTATACCAGTTAGTTCCTGTCGTTTCAGTACTCCAATGCAATTTCATCTTTGGCGCAACTTCGCGTGCAACCATTAATACTGCAGGATCTCCAAAGATAATCGCATCTGCCTGTACTTCCTTTAAAAAAGAGACATAATCATACAGCTCATCTATTTTATCATTATGAAAAATAGCGTTTATTGCAACATACACTTTTTTCCCTTTTTCATGTGCTAGTTCAATTGCTTTTTTTACATCATCTTGATTAAATTCACCAGCTAAACGCAATCCAAATTTCTGTTCACCAATAACAAAAGCATCTGCTCCAGAAACGATCAATGGCTGGATATCTTCTACACTAATTGGTGTAACTAATAATTCAGGTTTTTTCATGTTTCTCTCCTTTTTTTGCTAATAGCTATTCCATCCCCTACAGGCAAAATAACCGTATCGTATTCAGGATGATTCATTAGCCATAGATTATAGTTTTTTATTTTTCTTACCAACTGTCTGAGATTTCTGCTCTCAATATTTTCACTTGCCACTAAGCCATGAAATAATACATTATCTGTAAAAACAACACTATCTTTAGTTAACATTTTTGTATATATATCAAAGAACTTTCGATATTGGCTTTTAGCCGCATCAATAAAAAGAACATCAAAAGGGCCGTTTTGCTCGACTTCTGCTTCTAATTCCAAGGCATCTCCTTGAATTAATATAACCTGTTCTTCCTTTTGCATTTTCGCTACATTTTGTTTCGCCAATTTATACCGTTCTTCATCTCTTTCCAATGAGATTATTTGACACTCAGGCAAAGCATCCGCCATTCTTAATGCAGAATAACCAATAGCAGTACCTATTTCGAGAATCTTTTTAGGCTGCTGCATGCGTAGAAGCTGCAATAAGGATTCTATTCCAACAAGTTCCATAATCGGCACATCATTTGCATAAGCATACTGTTCTATTTCTGTGAACTGCTCACTTCGTTTCGGAATTAACTCCTCTAAATATGCGGTTATTTTATTTTCCTGCATGTCAACACACCCCTAATTAAGAAAAGCGCAAGCACCTTGCACATTGCCGTACGAACTGGAAGGGCTTCGACTGAGATAAGACGAACCTTCTATCAGGGCGATTTCCCCCTGATGGTTAGTTGAGTCGATCAGGTTTTTACGGGCAGTTTTTTCACCTACTTCACAATTCTTAGGCGATACCTTACTGCCCGTTATAACGTGATAAAGGAAACACGATGAGCGTTAGCGAATCGATGTTGACTTATCGTAGGGAGAAGACCTGAAGTTCGATAGGCAATAGGCGCTGGAGCTAGACACTAGTCTAACTACAAAAATTATATATTTTCTTATCTTTTAAGAAAAGCGCAAGCGCCTTGGTTATTACCGTATGAATAATTCCTTTTCTAAAAAATGCCTCCACCTGAAAATAGTTAGCTTCTTCAAAAAAAGAACCTAACCATTACATTTCGAAGCATGATAAGCTTCTGTTTCTTATATAAAAACACATACACTTAAAAACACTTGTACTATTTTAACACAAAATTAGAGGGAAAGCTAACATATCTGCTTTCCCCTTCCTGATTTTTTCTTACTTATTCGTTATATATTTTTCTTTTAATTTATTATGTTCAGCCAATGTCTTCGCAAAATATACTTTACCCTCTTTTGATGCTAAGAAGTATAGATAATCTGTTTCTTCTGGATATAATGCAGCTTCCATGGACATTATCCCAGAATTAGCGATAGGCCCTGGCGGCATCCCTTTATTTTTATACGTATTATAAGGTGAATTGACTTCTAGATCTTTATACGTTACTTTCTCTTTATGTTTTCCTTGAGCATATAATACAGTTGGATCCGTTTGAAGCGGCATTCCTTCTTTTATACGGTTGAAAAATACGCTTGCGATTCTTCCACGATCTGCTTTTTGAGTAGCTTCTTTTTCAATCAAAGAAGACATCGTCAAAAATTGATGCACGGTTAATTCGTCTCTTTCCAAATCACTTTGATACTCCATTACAACATTTTCTGTTTTATCCAGCATAACGGCTACTATATCCTCAAGAGAAGGGTCTTTTTTATAAAAAGAATAGGTTGCAGGGAATAAATATCCTTCTAAAGGATGTTTGACATTTTTCGCCAAAATCTCCGTTGTTAATAAATTTGGATATTTTTTCATAAGCAATTGAATAAAACTTTCATCATTCAGCTGTTTTATAATATCCTTGTCTTTTTGATTAGTTTTCTTAGCAATTAATGCTGCAATTTCGTCTAATTGTTTTCCTTCAGGAATGGTTAATGAGAATACCGGTTTTTGCATTATTTTTCCTGTTTTTAAACTATCAATTATTTGATTAAACGTCATGGAAGGATTCATATGGTATTTTCCTGCCATAAAATCAGATTCATTTTTAAATTTCACATAATATTTAAACACTCTTGCATTTTTTACTAGCCCTTTATCTTCTAGTGATTGAGCGATACTTGATACACTCGAACCAATCGGAATATCAACAATTATTTCTTTTTTACTCCCAGGATCAACAGGCTTTAAGGCAGATTTAATATAAAAATATCCGGAAGTACCAATAATTACAATCAGTATTATTATTGCTATTGCAGTAATTCCGACAATCTTCCTTACTATCTTCGCTTCCTTTTGTCTTTCTGCCATTTTCTCTAAAAACAACTCTTTCTTATTTTTTTCTTCTGTCTTCCCCTCATTATCAATAGACATGCATTTCCCTCCTAGCTAACAGGGCCAAAAATCCGCCCACAAAAAAACTCATACCACGACTCATTATACTATATTATTTAAACGAAGTCGCAATAATTAGCGAAAAGAGGGAAATATAGTAAAAAACCATGGTTTTTTGTTAGATGGGAACCAAATAGTTCGATTATTTTTCATAAAAAACGAGTTTTTCCGACTCCAATTTTCCCTACACAAAAAAGACGACCTTCTTCAGGCCGTCTTCATTTTTTATTCTTCTTCTTGTTTTTCAAGGAATGTATTTAGCATTTCTTCTACTAAATCCCACTCTTCATCTGTTTCAATTGGAGAAAGTTCACCATCACGAGTTTCTTCATTTGGAATAAAAGAAGAAGCATGGATGTCAATTTCTTCATCTTCATCATCATTTTCCCCTATTGGGTAGTATAAAACATAAGATTTGCCGAATTCTTCTGATTCAAATGTAAAAAGGATTTCGCATAACTGCTCGTTGCCTTCTTCATCTACTACTGTAATTGTATTTGTTTCACCGTGTTCCATTTTTCCACCTCATTATTTCTGGCTATCCAAATAGCCTTGTAAAATCATCGATGCTGCCATTTTGTCTATGACTTTTTTTCTCTTTTTTCTGCTTACATCTGCTTCCAAAAGAATTCTTTCCGCAGCCATCGTAGTTAAGCGTTCATCCCATAAAACGACCGGCAGTCCAAAAGTTTCTTCCAATTGCTTGGCATAATGGATGCTGGCTTCCCCACGAAAGCCAATGCTGCCATTCATGTTTTTCGGAAGTCCAACAACTATTTTACTCACATCATGCTCAACAATCAATGTTCCTATTCGACTAAAACCAAATTCGTTTCTTTCTTCATCAATTTTTATTGTTTCAATTCCTTGTGCTGTCCAACCTAGTGCATCGCTTACGGATACACCTACTGTTTTTGAGCCCACATCCAAGCCCATCATTCGCATTTTGTTATTCCTCTCGCTGCTGTTTTAAATAAGATTTAACCAGTTCTTCGATAATCTCATCCCGTTCAAGCTTGCGAATAATATTACGAGCATCCATATGTCTTGGAATATAAGCAGGATCTCCGGAAAGTAGATAACCAACTATTTGATTAATAGGGTTATAACCTTTTTCTTGAAGCGCATCATATACTTGATATAATACCTCTTTTATATCGTGTTCATATGGTTCTTCAGGAAAATTGAATCTCATTGTTTTATCGAATGAGCTCATTATACAACACCTCATTTTTCTATTAGAACGATTTCTGTTAATAGTTATCTACATTTTACACTACTTATTCATAATATCAAACGGATTTTACCCATTCTTCTACAAATTGCAGCGCATCTTGTAATTTGGAAGGGTCTTTTCCTCCCGCCTGAGCCATATCTGGACGGCCTCCGCCGCCTCCGCCGCAGCGAGTTGCCACTTCTTTAATAATTTTTCCAGCATGGAAACCTTTTTCAATTAAATCTTTTGTTACTGCTGCAATTAAATTCACTTTTCCTTCATTTACACTTCCAAGCACGACTACGACAGATCCTACTTTTTGTTTTAAATCATCTGCCATTGTGCGGAGATTATTCATCTCTATCCCTTGGATATTTGCAACAAGTACTTTTACACCATTGATTTCTTTTACATTATCTACAAGGTTTCCTGCTTCAATATTGCTGATTTTTGCAGCCAATGATTCATTCTCACGCTGCAGCTGCTTTACTTCTGCTAATAAACCTTCAATTCGTCCCGCGATATCTTTTGGATTTGTCTTTAATTTTGCTGATGCTTCTTTTAATAAACCAATTTGATCTGTTAATTGTTGATAAGCTGCTTGTCCAGTTACCGCTTCTATTCTTCGTGTACCAGCTCCAATACCTGCTTCGGAAACAATTTTAAATAATCCAATTGCAGAAGTATTGTCAACATGGCATCCGCCGCATAGCTCTAAACTAAAGTCTCCTACTTGTACGACACGAACGATCTTTCCGTACTTTTCGCCAAATAAAGCCATTGCTCCCATTGCTTTTGCTTCATCAATGTTTTTGTAATCCGTCTGCACTGCAATGCTGGCCCAGATTTTCTCGTTGACGATTCTTTCGATTTGATCTAACTCCTCAGCCGTTATTTGTCCAAAATGAGAGAAGTCAAAACGAAGTCGCTCACTTTGTACGAGAGATCCTGCTTGATTAACATGTGTACCTAAAACATCTTTTAATGCTTGATGCAATAAATGTGTAGCGGTATGGTTTTTAATAATTTTTGAACGGTTCGCTTCATCCACATTCGCACTCAATGTGCTATTTAATGTTAGAACTCCCTCTTTTATTACCCCACTATGAAGATTTTGTCCATTTGGCGCTTTTTGAACATCTTTTACTTCTATGAAAGTTGCATCTGCTTTTAAAGTACCTTTGTCTGCAATTTGTCCGCCGCTTTCAGCGTAAAATGGTGTTTTATCCAAAATAAATTGAATTTCATCGCCAGCCTGTGCTTCTTCGACAAGTTCTCCATCTTTTAATAGAACAATGACTTTTGAGTTTGTTGTCCAAGCATCGTATCCCACGAATTCACTTTCTGCCTTGATATTTCCTAGTTCACCACTTTGAACTTGCATGCTGTCCACTTCTTGTCTTGCTTTACGGGCACGGTCACGCTGACTGTCCATTTCTTTTTCAAAGCCGCTATGGTCTAGTTTCAAGCCTTTTTCTTCTGCATATTCTTCTGTTAATTCAACTGGGAAACCATAAGTGTCATATAAACGGAAAACATCTTTTCCAGAAATTACATCGCTTGATTCTGCTTTAGCTTTTTCAATTACTGCTTCAAGGATCGCCAATCCTTCATGTAGTGTTTCATGAAAGCGTTCTTCTTCACTTTTCATTACTTTTTGAATGAATGCTTCTTTTTCTTTTACTTCAGGATAATAGTCCACCATGATTTCGCCGACAGTTGGTACTAATTCGAACATAAACGGTCTATTTATATGGATCGTTTTAGCATACCGCACAGCTCTGCGCAATAATCTTCGGATGACATAGCCTCTTCCTTCATTCGATGGAAGTGCTCCATCCCCAATTGCAAATGCAACCGTACGGATATGGTCTGCGATTACTTTAAATGCTTCATCAGATTGTTTTCCTTGTCCATACTTTACATCCGCTATTTGCTCGGTTGCTTGAATAATCGGCATAAATAAATCAGTATCAAAGTTGGTTGGTACATTTTGCACAACGGAAGCCATACGCTCCAAGCCCATGCCAGTATCTATATTTTTCTTTGGAAGCGGAGTATATGTACCATCTGGATTATGATTAAACTCAGAAAACACAAGATTCCAAACTTCTAAATAACGATCGTTTTCTCCACCAGGATATAACTCTGGATCATTTTCATCATTTCCGTATTCAGGACCACGGTCATAGAATATTTCCGTATTTGGACCACTAGGACCTTCTCCGATATCCCAGAAGTTTCCTTCTAAACGAATAATACGATTTTCCGGAATACCAATTTTGTCTTTCCAAATCTGATAAGCTTCTTCATCTTCCGGATGAATGGTTACAGATAATTTTTCTTTATCAAAAGCAATCCATTTTTCATCTGTTAAGAATTCCCATGCCCATTCAATCGCTTCTACTTTAAAATAATCCCCGATGGAGAAATTTCCAAGCATTTCAAAAAAAGTTTGATGCCTTGCTGTTTTCCCCACATTTTCAATATCATTTGTACGAATTGATTTTTGTGCATTTGTAATTCTTGGGTTTTCTGGGATTACTCGTCCATCAAAATATTTTTTTAATGTTGCTACACCACTATTTATCCATAAAAGAGTTGGATCCTCATGTGGAACGAGTGACGCACTAGGTTCTATTGAATGCCCTTTTTCTTGGAAAAATTCTAGAAATTTGCTTCTAATTTGAGCCCCTGTTAACATTTTCATAACTAAACCTCCTAATATGTAAAAAAATCCATTTATCCCACGCTTAACGGGCTGTAAGACCCCCACCTCGGCGATGCCATGCCGAGAAATCGAGGAAGATAGGTGGGGGATAACAGCCCGTAAAGGTCCGATAAGTGCAACTAACCATCAGTGGGGGGATGAAGAACCCCCCACTGATGGAAGTTTACTTTATCAGATTCTTTTTGATGGTAGATAAGCTACATGCTGTTTTTCAGCATAAAAAAAACTTCCATCCCTGGACAGGGACGAAAGTATTACTCGCGGTACCACCCTGATTATGGCATCCATACAAACTGCCATCTCTCATAGATTCCTTAACGCGGAAAACGGCAGGAATTAGCTGCATTCAAGAAATAGCTTTCGATTGTCCTTCACTTAGAATTCCTTCCAGCCAATGGAAATTCCTCTCTAATTTGCTTGCGCATATAAGTGGACTACAATCTACTTCAATCTATCAACATGTTATCTTAATAGTATTATACATTTCGCATTATACTGATTACCATGCAGTATTGTCAATATTGTTTTCTTTATACATGATGTATATCTGTTTTTCCAAAATGTTTTCTCATATGAATAATTGCCACTTTTAATATGGATAATATCGGAACGGAAACAATCATTCCTACAATCCCACCTATTTCCCCTCCCAGCAATAAGGCAAACATAATAATTAGAGGATGCAAGTGCAAACTTTTTCCGACAATAAATGGAGAGATGATATTGCCTTCTAAGAATTGCAAAATAATAATGATAACTACAACAATAATCAGCATGTTAATAGACATCGTACTAGCAATGATAATAGCTGGTACAGCTCCAATTACCGGTCCAAAATAAGGAATCACATTCGTAATCCCGATAATAATTCCTAATACTAAGGAATACTTCATATGAAAAAACCAAAATAAAATGGTTGATAATGCACCTATAATAAAACAGACCAACAGCTGCCCTCTTATATAACTTCCTAAAGACACGTTAACATCTTTTAAAAAAACCGATCCGTTTTTCCTCCATTTTTTTGGTGTAATAAACCACGCTGCTTTTTTAACTGCGTTTATATCTTTTAACATATAAAAAGATATAAACGGAATGAGCATGATTATAACAAAAGAATTTACAATATCCATTGCTCCTTGCAATACTTTTGTTAATAACCCATCCATCTTCAGTTCAAATGATTCAATCCCATTATCCACTTTTGCCTGCATATTTTCAGGCAATGCTTTTGTTTTTTCTTGAATGGATTGGATCCATTCACGGTAATGATTGGCAAGCACTGGTGCATTTTCCGTCAACTCTTCCAATTGATCAATAAAAACAGGAATTCCTTTATACAGTCCATAGCCAATGCCGCCAAAAAATATTATATAAATAAGTGCAACTGCCAATCCTCGATGCAAGCCTTTTTTATGCAAAATTTCAATTACTGGATGCAGTAGATAAGTAATAAAAGCACCAATAATAAACGGAGTGATCACTTTCATCAAAATTTTAAACAGAGGCAGCCATAGCGGAGATAATTTTACAAATACAAATAACACAATAAATAATAACAAGGTAAATCCTAAACGATAATACCATTTGATTCTTATTTCCATAAAATCCCCTCCGCTGTTATTTTGAGTGTTCGACAGGAATTTTATGCAAGAATTGCGTAAGCGACCGAGACATAGACTGGATCTTTTCATATTTAAAACAAAAAAGAGGCACTGGGCCTCTTTTTTGATCAAAAAGCTTTCATTACACGTCGTTGGATTTTTTTCATTTGTTTATTGCTGATCATATTATTTTTTTGCATATAATTGAAGGCAGCCATACCAGCTCCAAATACAATCAGTGTATTTAATGTTTTGCCCATATTTCGCACCTCACAATAAATAAATAGGTAGAAGACGAACAAATTTTAACCACTTATATGATAGGTTGAAAAAGGTGCTTATAAGATAAAGCGGCGGTCATTTTCTTCAAATAAATCATCAAGTGAACTTAAACTGCCGTCTTCTTCTACTTGATGTGTATGAATTACCCCGTTTACTAACGATAGTTCGATAAAACAGCTCCAGCAATAATATTGATTTATGCCTATTTTACCAATATCTTTACTTTGGCAGTTTGGACATATTAACATGGGAAGCACCTCATTTTGTCAATTTCATAAACGACAGTTATTTTTCCCGTCATAAAATTAAAATTGCTTTTAGGAAAACGTCCATCGTTAAGTATTCCCATTTTGTCCATAAATCCGCCTAATTATACCAAAAATTTCTTTTTTCATTAAATTAGGAGTCAGCATTTATTTTTAAAAATCCTGGTATAAGATATTGGTAATCAATAAAGTTATTCGTTTGAATAACAATACTATTTTTCGCTAATAAACTTAAAACATGCAGTGCAATCATTGCCATTCCTTGAAGCGTCCGTTAGGAAAAGAGAAGAGTCACTTAACGTGGGTGGCTATCACTAATTTTTAAACTAGAAAAAAGCAGCTATTCCACATAAAAATCCTTTATGTTTTAGCAGCTGCCTCTTCATCCAAAAAATCATAAGGAGATATATTTTCCATCCCTATTAAAGGATCTATCTCATTTATTCGATCACTGTAAAGCATGTGAACATCTTCTTCAGACAAATCTTCTTTTTTATTTGAATCACTTAAATTTGAAAAAGTTTCTTTTAATTTTTCCTGGAGGGATGTTTGCCTGGAGAGCTCATCAGTTCTGCTGACGCCTATTTCCATTGCCTCCACTTCCCCACAAAGAATTAGAAATTGTTTGCTTCTTGTAATTCCTGTATATAGCAAATTGCGTTTTAACATGCGATAATAGCTCTTTACAACAGGCATAATAACAATCGGAAATTCACTACCTTGCGATTTATGGACAGAGCAGCAGAATGCATGAGTAATCTGATTTAAATCCTGACGTGTGTAGGTTGCTTCTATACCATCAAAAGCAACGACTACCATATCCTGCTTTTCGGTATTTTCTTTCGCATAAAAAATAGACACTATTTCTCCCATGTCCCCATTATAAACATGGTTTTCCGGCTGATTAACCAGCTGAAGCACTTTGTCTCCAATACGGTATTTAACATCTCCAAACTGCAGCTCTTTCCTTGTCCCATCCGGGTTGGGATTTAAAATCTCCTGAAGAATAACATTGAGTCGGTCAATTCCAGCAGGACCTCTATACATCGGTGCCAGCACTTGAATATCCATTGGTGCATACCCTTTATTTTTTGCATTTAACACAACTTTTTTAATCGCTTCCCCAATCTGGCTTGGCATGCACTTAATAAAGGACCGATCTTTTTGCTGCATCATGATATTGGCAGGCAATGCACCCTTTTTTATTTCGTGGGCAAGCTCTATAATCGAAGAACCTTCTGCTTGACGATAAATATCCACTAAACGGACGGTCGGAATGCATTGGGACGCAAGCATATCTTTTAACACTTGTCCAGGTCCAACTGATGGCAATTGATCTTCATCCCCTACAAGGATAACTTGAATATGGTCTGGCAATGCTTTAAATAATTGATGGGCCAGCCATATATCTACCATAGATGTTTCATCGACAATTAAAATTTTCCCAGCTAACGGATTGTCTTCATCCCGATCAAATTCTCCAGAGCCATTCCATCCTAATAATCGATGTATGGTAACAGCTGGAAGACCTGTTGATTCCGTCATTCGTTTAGCCGCTCTTCCGGTAGGAGCAGCTAAAATAAAAGGGAAAACTTCCTCTTTTTTATATTCTTTTGGATCCAATGAACATCCATGCAGTACTCCATAAAGTTCTACAATCCCTTTAATAACCGTCGTTTTTCCAGTCCCCGGTCCACCTGTTAACATAAGCATCGGCGACATTAAAGCAGTTTGAATCGCTTCTTTTTGGGAAGGTGCATATTGCACTCCCAATCTGTCCTCTAAATTCCCTAATGCTAATAAAAACTCCGATTCTGGAAATTGCTCTGCATATTCTGTTTGTTCTAAGATCCTTTGAATATTTTGCACGAATCCTTTTTCCGAATAATAAAGGGATGGCAAATAGATTTTTTTATCTTCTGCAATTATTTTCTTTTCTTTCTCCAACTGTATAAGCTGTTCAGCAATGCTCGAAAATTCAATTGTTTCCTGGTTATTTTCTTCGAGAAGATCTTTTACTTTTTCTAATAATTGCTCTGCTTGAATATAAACATGGCCTTCCTGCAGGCTTGCTGATTCCAAAATATAAAAGCATCCTGCCTTTAAACGATCAGGATGATTGCCTGTGAGACCTAACTGCGACCCTAAATCATCTGCCCTTCCGAAACCGATCCCTTCGATATCTTCCACTAATTTATACGGGTTCGACTGTATAATATCCAATGTCATCTCTTTATAAGCTTGATATATCTTCATCGATAGCTGAGGACCAAAGCCATATTGATTCAAAGCAATCATGGCCTGCTCAAGTCCTTGGTGATTCATTAGCGTATCATACACAAGCTTTGCTTTATCTGGCGGAAGCTTTGGTACGGAATCAAGCAAGGATGGTTTATTTAAAATTTGCGAAATCGCATTTTCACCTAACGTTTCCACAATATTTTCCGCTGTTTTCCGACCGATCCCTTTAAATAAATCACTGGATAAATAGGTTATAATGCCTTGTTTTGTCTGCGGCATCTCCTTGCGAAATGAATCAACATGGAATTGCGTGCCGAATTTAGGATGCTCTTTAAAATCACCAAAAAAACAATAAGTTTCTTCTTCATGAATTTTTGGCAGATAGCCAGTAATAACGGCTTCTTTTTCATCGTAGCTGTCATTTGTTTCATCAACGCGAATTCTCATGACAGTATATAAATTTTGCTCATTATGAAAGATCGTCACAAGATGACGTCCTTTTATATACTTCTTTTGTTCAGCAAAAAGATCCATTGAGTTTTGTTCTTCCAACCATTATCCTCCTTTCTTCCATACTTTATCCAAAAAATTAGCGTAGTTTTACGATTCTAATATTTTTTTTCCGTATCCCGCAAGCATGTGATCCGGCTGAATTGCTAATGCTTTATTAAACATTTCCATTGCTTTTTTTGAATCCTCTTTAAAGCCATATGCAACCCCTAAATTATAATAAGCATCTGCATGATCAGGATCCAATTGAACACACTGATTAAACTGATTGATCGCTTCCTCTATATATTCTGCTTGTGCAAGGCATAATCCTAATTGAAAATACGCTTCTGCATCTTGGTCATTCAGCTCAACCGCTCTTTGCAAATAAGGAATAGCCATTGTCGATTTTTCTAAACTAATAAGAGTAAGACCTAACATAAAAAAAGTATCGCTATTTTCAAGTCCTTTATTTATTGCCGTTTCAAACATTGTTTTTGCTTCTTCCAGCTTTTCATTTTCAAAATAAACATTTCCCGCACTATAATAAGCAGCGGCTGCATTTTCATCCAGTTCGATTGCTTTTTTATAAAACGTTAATGCCCTTTCCTGATCCCCCAGCGCCGATAGTACATTTCCAAAATTTATATAAGAAACAGGATTTTGAGGATTCTTTTCAATTTCCTCCATAAAAACTTTAGCTGCTTCTTCCCATTTTCCTTCTTGCATATAGTTTATTCCAAGTTGATTATTTTCCATTTAATACACTCCAGTACTTACTTTATGTACAAAGTATAGCATAATTATTTCTTACTCGTCTTTATCCCAATTTGGCTTTATTCTATTAAAACCATTTCGCAAAAAAATTTTACTCCGTTAATGGAACAAAAAAAAGAAACATAAAATGAAATTCCCATCCACTTCGATTCCATCATTTGTTTCATCGAAAAAGACGAGAAATAACTTTTTACTGTTTCTCTTCCTAATTGTTATCCTACATATGTTAATTTTTCCTTATTTCTAAATACAGTATCGATTGTTCCTCCGCCAAGGCACTCTTCTCCTTGATAAAATACGACTGCCTGTCCAGGAGTAATCGCTCGGATTGGCTCATGGAAAATAACTTTTACTTTATTATCATCCAAACGCTCTACCGTTACTTTATTATCCGGCTGGCGATACCTAAATTTTGCCGTGCACTCAAAAGACTCAGAAGCTGTTTCAGAAGAAACCCAGCTTACATCTGTTGCAATAATGCTGTCAGAATATAATAATTCATGGTGGAATCCTTGACCAACAAATAAAACATTTCTTTGCAAATCTTTCCCAAAGACAAACCATGGATCTCCGCTTCCGCCAATTCCCAATCCATGTCTTTGTCCAATCGTATAATACATCAACCCATCATGTCGACCGACTACTTTGCCGTCAAACGTTTCCATATTGCCCTTTTGTGCAGGTAAATAACCGCTTAAAAACTCTTTAAAATTACGTTCTCCGATAAAGCATATACCTGTACTGTCTTTTTTTGCAGCTGTTGCCAGGTTTGCTTTTGTAGCTATTTCTCGAACTTTTGCTTTTTCTATATTGCCGATCGGAAACATTACTTTACTTAGTTGCTCTTCTGTTAATTGATTTAAAAAATACGTTTGGTCTTTATTATCATCTTTACCGCGGAGCATCCGAACTTTTCCATTTTCTCTGACAACTTGAGCGTAATGTCCTGTCGCTAAATAATCGGCTCCTAAATTCATTGCATGTTCAAGGAATGCTTTAAATTTAATTTCCTTGTTGCACATGACATCTGGATTCGGTGTTCTTCCCGCTTTATATTCGTCCAGAAAATAAGTAAATACTTTATCCCAATACTGCTTTTCAAAATTCACCGCATAATATGGAATGCCTATTTGGTTGCACACACGGATAACATCTTCATAATCTTCTGTCGCTGTACATACACCAAATTCATCTGTATCATCCCAGTTTTTCATAAATATGCCGATAACATCATATCCTTGCTCTTTTAAGAGCAGTGCGGCAACAGAGGAATCGACTCCCCCTGACATGCCTACTACTACTCTTGTATCTTTTGGCGCTTTTTCCATTTGTCTATCCCCCTTATTCCTTTCTCCTTCTATTTATGGAAATTCGTCCGTTTTTAGAAAAATTACACGTTAAGACAAGTTATTTTTTTGTTAATCTTTGAACGATTTTCACTAACTCCTGACCAACTTTTTCTATTTGTTCTTCTGTATTGTGTAGTCCGAAGCTAAAACGAATAGAATTTTTTGTTCGTTTTGAATGTTCTCCAAACATGCTGACTAATACATGTGATGGATCGATCGAACCTGCTGTACAGGCAGAACCGCTGGATGCTGCAATTCCTGCCAAATCTAAATTAACCAGCATTGCTTCCACATTGGTGCCCGGAAAGCTTAAGTTTAAAACATGGGGCAGTGATTTATCAACTATTCCGTTTTGTTCATAAGAAATATGATGGTCTGATAATTGTTGTAAAAGAATTTCTTTAAACTTTTTCAACTGCTCCCTTTTTTGCGTTCTTTCGATTTTTGCAATTTCAACAGCCAGCTGAAATCCTGCAACGGAAGGAACGTTTTCTGTCCCTGCTCTTCTTTTTCGCTCCTGCTCCCCTCCATATAAACGGGGCGATAAGCTTATAGAGCTTTCTATATATAAGAAACCGATTCCTTTGGGACCATTTATTTTATGAGAGGAAACAGATAATAAATTAATATGCTGTTCTTTTACGTTGATCTCTTCTAAACCATATGCTTGTACGGCATCTGTATGAAAAACTGTCTGATGATCTTTTAATAATTCCCCAATTTCCTTTATAGGCTGAATTGATCCTACCTCATTATTGCCATACATAATCGTTACTAGAATCGTATCGTCTCTTAATGCTTCTTTTAAATCATCTAAGGATATAACGCCATCTTCATTAACTGGAAGATAAGTAACATCAAACCCTTTTAATTCTAGCTGCTGGCATGCATGCAAAACAGCATGATGTTCGATTTGTGTTGTAATAATATGCTTTCCTTTTTTGCTATAGCTTTCCGCTACGCCAAAAATCGCATGATTATCCGCTTCTGTTCCGCCGCTGGTAAAAACAATTTCTGAACTTTCAGCACCTATACTTGCTGCTAAAACAGCTCTTGCATTGTCCACGATATTTCTTGCTTCTCTTCCAAAAGAATGAATACTGGATGGATTTCCATAATAGTCATTCATCACATGACAAATTTTATCTATTACTTTTGGATGCATCGGGGCTGTTGCCGCATGATCCACATAAATTCGTTCCACTTTTTTCACCTACTGCTAAATTTTAGTTGGTTTTTTCCCTGCTTGCCGCTTTCAAAACACCGATCCAAAATAAACATTCATCACATAGACATATATAAGGCAGATTTCCGACAAAATAACCTATACAGAAACTGCAGGCAAATCATGAAGCCTTGGGAGGAGCTAAGTTTTTACTGTAAGAAGCATCCAAACAAGGCGAACAACGTAGAAATCAAGGCTTATTGTTCTGTTCTTAAATATAAAACATATAAGCTCCTGTTTCTCCTTCCTCTTGATAATTTGCTAAATCTTCGATTGTCGTGCTGTCTAAAACATCCTTTACAGCATCTCTAATTTTCATCCACAACGCTTTTTTGGCAGGCTCCTCATTCTCAATTCCTTCGACTGGACTTATAGGACCTTCCAACGTTCGAATAATATCACCTGCAGTAATATTATTTGGGTCATCTCCTAAAACATAACCACCATAAGCTCCTCGTATACTTCTTACATATCCAGCATTTCTTAATGGTGCAACCAATTGCTCCAAATAGTGTTCTGATAAATCATTTGTCTGTGCAATTGACTTAAGCGAAATTGGTCCATCTCCATGTTTTTTTGCAAGTTCCATCATTATTGTCAGTCCGTATCGACCTTTTGTCGAAATCTTCATCTTATTGCCCCCTATTATTCTGAAAAAATTTTAATTATTTTGTGTACGTTTCATTTAATTACTGAAAAGGACAAAAAAACCGATTATCCTCTTTAAAATAACAAACTTTTTAAATCCTACTTCTTATTAAATCGTTAATTTAGCTTCATTGTCTAAATAAAAATAGCATTTTCTTTATATAGTAATCTGATGGACAGAAAAGATTATAGCATAATTCCTCAACATTTGTGGCATCCTTCTCTTTTTTAACTAAATACTTTCGTTTTCATTATAAATACATCATTTCCTATCTATTCAATAGGATATCATATTTTTTATTTTTTTTTCCTATTTCGAATCTTTTCTAGGAATTAATCCTTTTACATATAAGGATAGTTCACTAAGAATTTATAAGAAAAGCGCAAGCTCCCTTGCTCATCGACAGAATAAGGTGAGTTCCACAGGATGTGGATCACACAAATGAAGACATAAGGACGTGGCGTTCTTAATTTGTGTACTTTAAGTGAGATAAGGCGAACCTTCCATCAGGGGATGATCTTTCCCTGATGGTTAGTTGAGTCGATCAGGTTTTTACGGGCAGTTTTTTGTGCGCTATCCATTTTTATTGTACTTTCTTACTGCCCGTTAAAACGTGATAAAGGAAACAAAAAGAACGCAAGTGTCGATGTTGACTTATCGTAAACGAGGTGAGGGAAGTGTTGAAGTCGATAGGGTGCTGGAGCTAGACACTTGTCAGACTTCAGAAAACTTATACTTTCTTATCTTTTGAAAAATACCGTCCATTAGACAGCATTTCCCGCTTTATCCCACTCTTAACGGGCAGTAAGCCCCCCACTTAATCGAAGAAGCTAGGTGGGGGATAACTGCCCGTAAAGGTCCGATAAGTTCAACTAACCATCAGTGGGGGATGAAGAAAACCCCACTGATGGAAAGGTTCACTTTATTTTTGATTCATCTTCCATGCTGCCAGTGCCATAATTTTTATGCCATTCAACAAACTGTCCAAATGAAAGCTCATATTAGGATGGTGTAGTCCGGGCTTCAAGTCTGTACCTAAACCAACCATGGTTGCTTGCAATTTCTCGTTATTCCTTGGATAAAAATGAAAATCTTCTCCTCCAGGTGTTACAGGCGGAGGTACAAGGTTATCTGTTCCTAACATCTCTTTAATGCTGTCTCCGACGATTTTTTCCATCCACTTATTTTGTTGTGCGGCAACCATTTCTGATAAAAGTTCCAACTCTATTTTCGCTCCATTTGCTTTTCCAGCACTTTGGATACTTTGCTTTACTCTTTCTAACAAATCTTCCATTGCTTGATTTGTTTGTGCCCGTATGTCTATTCCAAATTCAGCATAATCGGGAATTATATTAAAGTTTTTTCCGCCTGCCTGTGCATATGTCATTTTAACAGTTGCGGGTATAACAGGATTAACAGGTATAGAGCGAATAGCTGTGTTAATGGCAGTTAAACTGTCAATTACATTTATGCCTAAGTGATGGCGGGCTGCATGTGCTTGAACACCGTATATTTTCCCTTTCAAAATTGCTGCTGCACCATGATAAATAGCGGCAGAAGCTTTACCAAAGGGCATTTCTTGAATCGGTCTGACATGCAGGCCGACTAAATAATCAATATCCTCCATTAAGCCTTTATGGATGAAAGATAATGCACCAGCACCTGTTTCCTCGGCAGGCTGAAAAATACATTTTATTTTTCCTGTTGGCTCCATCCCCAGTTCCTTTAAACACTGCAGCGTAAAAAGCAGGATTGTCATATGTGCATCATGGCCGCAAGAATGATTCGCTTTCCATTCACCATTGACATTTTGCCATAATGCATCCATATCGGTCCTTAATCCAATCACTGGACCTTTACTATTCATTCCCCACATTCCAATAACACCTGTTTGATCAGCAAACCTCTGATAAGGGATCTTCATCTGTTCTAGTTGTTTACAAATAAAATCAGTTGTCTTTTTTTCTTCCCAGCTAATTTCCCCATTTTGATGCAAATAATGATATAACGCTTTTATTTCTTGCTCTCGTTTTTCTACCCACTCTTTAATTTTCTCCTCCATCCGCTACCTCCGTTTTTTCACAATATAATAATTAACAGAATCGTCTGTTTTTTGAAAATCAACTATTTCATAACCCAGCTTAAATAATTCCTGAAAGCAACAGCCAATTAATGTCCGCCACTTTTTGGCAATCGTAAAGTCTTGTTGCTTTATCTTATGTATATCTTTTGGAACAGGAACCTTATAATACACAGCATCCCATTTTTCCTTATTTTCTATTTTCAAAGGAATTAATTGGTGAAATTGAATTATACTCTCCATAGGATAAGAAGAAGTATTTATTGGAATGCGGTGCAAATCCCATTCCAATAAAAAACGATCGGATGGCATCCCTCTATTTAAGTCATCATCCATTTCACCGTAGTAATTCGGTAAATATGTTTTTATATACCCGCCAAGTTTATGAATATTTAAATAGGCATTTCTTGATTCCAATGGATCAAAGGTCCATATGATTTTTGAAATTCCTTGTTCGAGGGCCCATTTTTTTTGTTCTTTTTTTAATCGGAATCCTATTCCACTGCTGCGGATTGTTTCGTTTACTGCCATCATGTGTGAAACGATATAATTTTCTCCTTTTTTATATCCTGGAAATCCATAGCAAAAGCCAACTAAATAAGTATCATGAAAAGCTCCAATTAAAAAACCTCCATTATGAATGGATGCCATTAGATGAGCTAATGGAGTGACATTTTCTTCTCCCCATATTTCTTTTTGAAAGTCCACGACCTGTTGTATCTCTAACTTGTCTTTTATTAATTTTACGTTGTAGCTAGTGGAAGAATCAGTCACTGCTGCCTCTCCTTTCTAAAAAACGTTATTTCGGTTCATACACTTTTCGATCTAATAAGTAGCGGCGAATAACATCCTCATTTAATTCATAGCCTAATCCAGGTGTTTCTGGAACGGAAATTGATCCTGGAGCTGACAGTTCCACTTCAGGAGTAATAATATCTTCCTTCCAATAACGACTCGACGCAGATGTATCACCAGCAATCGTAAAATTCCCCAATGAGGTAATAGCAATATTATGTGCACGTCCAATACCTGCTTCCAGCATTCCTCCACACCAAACCGGGATATGATGCTTTATACAAATATCATGTATCTTTTTTGCTTCTGTCAGCCCGCCAACTCTGCCAATTTTTATATTTATTATTTGACAGCTTCCACATTCAATCGCTTTGCGAACATCTTCTGCTGAATGAATGCTTTCGTCTAAACAGATAGGCGTATTTATTTGTTTTTGCAGCTTTGCATGATCCAAAATATCGTCAAAGCTAAGGGGCTGTTCAATCATTATCAGTTTTAGCGGATCCAATTCCTTTAATCGATCCATATCATCCAATGTGTACGAAGAATTGGCGTCTGCCATTAAAGGAATATCGTAGCCAAAGCGTTCTCTAATTTTTTGAAGTGGTTCAATATCATACCCTGGTTTTATTTTCACTTTTATTTTTTTGTATCCTTCTGTTAAAAACTTCTCCACCTTTGCCAGCAAAGCTTCCGTGGATTTTTCAATGCCAATGCTGACTCCTACGTCAATGTTTTTTTTCATTCCACCAAGTGCTTTTGCAAGCGGTATTCCTTGCTGCTTGCTGTACAGATCCCAAACGGCTCCTTCTAGTGCCGCTTTCGCCATATTATTTCTTCTTATCGGAGCAAAAACTGCCGAAACATCGTCGGGATGTTCTATTTTATTGCTGAATAGCAACGGGATTAGAAATTCATCCAGCATATACTGAATTGTTCCAGTCGTTTCTTCACTATAAGTTGGATTTGGCAGTGCAACTGACTCTCCGTAGCCAATATGTTCTCCACTATGTATTCGTATAAGTAAAAAATCTTTTTCAAGCAGTTTTCCAAAACTTGTTTCAAATGGATGGAGCAATGGCATTTTTATATGCTCCAAGATAATTTTATCTATTTTCACCTTGGTCACTTCCCAACGATATTATTAGTTGATTTTATCAATTTTTCGAATAGTTTGTAAATTATTTATTTCGCATTTCGAAAACTATTGTATCAAAGAACAAAAGCGCAAGCGCCTTGATCATCGCCGTACAAACTGGCCGATTAACTACGCCACGTCCTGTGGCAACATCGGCACTAGTACATCCTGTACGTCGGAGCTGGATGCGGACCATACTGCTTAGTTATCCACCACTCTATTTCGTTTATAATTTCCTAAGCAATAAAAAGGGCCTGATGTTTATGATCAGGCCGAACTAACCCATTTCTACTCTTTTTCTTTTCGGAATCCCGCTAATTTTTCATAGATGGCTCCCAGCTTTTTCTCTTCTCCTGCTTCTGTTGGGTGATAGTACTGCGTTCCTTTTAATTTTTCCGGAAGATAATCTTGTTTCACCCAGCCCCCAAATGTTCCAATTGGAAAATCATGTGGATAGACATATCCAATATGTCCTAAAGTTTTAGAACCGGCGTAATGACCGTCTCTTAAATGCATAGGAATATCGCCCACTTCGCCTTCACGTACTGCAGCAATTGCTTGATCTAATGCCTTATAGGCCGAATTGGATTTAGAAGATAAACACATCTCCACAACTGCAACAGATAAAGGAATCCTCGCTTCTGGCAAACCAAGGCGTTCACTTGCAGTAACAGCTGCTAAAACATTATTTCCAACAGAGGTTTTTGCAAGACCAATATCCTCATAGGCAATGACTAAAAGCCTCCGATTCAATGCAACTAAATCACCTGTTTCGATTAGATGAGCTAAATAATACAAAGCAGCATCTACGTCACTGCCTCTGATGCTTTTTTGCAGGCTTGATAAAAGATTGTAAAAATGGGAACCCTTTTTATCCCCATATACACCGACTTTGTCCAACATTTGCTTAATCGTCTCATCTTCTATTATATAGACATTCTCTTTTTTATCAGAAGAATAGATGATCGATTCCAATAAGGTTAATGATTTTCTTGCATCCCCATTTGTTCCCAAAGCGATTTTCTTTATTTGTTCTTCGGAAATTTGAATTTCGAGACTCCCTAACCCTTTTTCCTTATCTTTAATCGCTCGATGCAATAATTCTTCTATATCATCAGCAGTTAACCGTTTTAATTGCTTGATTTGTCCACATCTGCTTCGGATGGCAGGATTTACATCGTGATATGGATTTTCCGTTGTTGCTCCTATTAAGGCGATATCTCCCCGCTCTACATGTGGAAGCAGGTAGTCCTGCTGAGCCTTGTTGAAGCGATGGATTTCATCTAAAAAAAGTATGACCTTTCCCGTAATCCTTGCTTCGTCTACAACTGCCTCCACATCTTTTTTTCCAGCGGTTGTTGCATTTAACGCAATAAAAGGAATCTTTGTGGTTCCCGCTATAGCAAATGCAATCGAAGTCTTTCCAATCCCTGGCTCCCCATATAAAAGCATGGATGGCACATAGTCATTTTTAATCATTTTATATAAACTTGTCTGTTTCCCAATTATGTCCTTTTGCCCGACTAATTCGTCAATGGTAGTTGGTCTCATTCGATAGGCAAGTGGTTCACCGTTCATTTTTAACACCTTCTTAATACAACTTCTTCCCACTATTATATCGTAAAGCCACATGGAAAAGAAAAAGACAGCTTAGATTGAAATAGAATTATTGCTGCGGAAAGGTGGTTCATTTATGTTTTTGAGGAAAGGATGGCGTGAAGGATCCTATTATAAAAAGTTTCTTATTCGCTGTTGTCGGATCTTTGTGGTTGTTAGTAAAGGAGTTTCGGATTTTTTGCCAATGTTGCTTTTTCTATTGGTATTTTTTCAAACTTTAATGCTTTAAATAGGGTGGTTGCTGTCGCTGGACCCGGTAAAAACACCCACCTTTTAGAAAACAGACTTAGGTTTCACCTGTTGGTAGATTAACGTTGAAAGATGATAGTTAAAAAAATCAACTCTACTATTTTTTTGTAGTAATACCTTGTTTTAACAAGCTGCCTCTTCATCATTCTCTTTGCGAAGTTTGAGTTACTAACAAATACATATTTATCATATTCAGATGTTTTAAATTTTTCCTGTCTAACTCTTCCATAGTCATTGTAAGACGTACTTGTCGTATTCCCATTGGCTTCAAGGCCACATAAACTCCTTCTTATCCTAGTTGCCCATTCTCAGATCCAGGATGATAAGAAGAAGTTAAGTTATACCTTGATAACACTGACATTAACAGATAAATCCGAATTTATTTTGTCTACTTAATGGATCGCAACCCACTGTGAGTTTTGTTTACTATAAAGCCTTTCGTAGTTTTCTCAAGGAAAAAAATAAGAGCAGCCCCTATCGGAATCTACTCTTATTTCCTCTTATTTCAATATTCTCATTGATTAAAAGTTAATTAATTATTCAAGATTATTGACTTCTTAAACATGAATTTCCTTAAAAACGGAAAATAAGTTAGTTCGAATTTCACCCCACTCTTAACGGGCAGTAAGACCTCCACCTCAAGATGCCGAGAAATCGAGGAAGCCAGGTGGGGGATAACTGCCCGTAAAGGTCCGATAAGTGCAACTAACCATCAGTGGGGGATGAGGAAAAATCCCCACTGATGGAAGTTTACTTTATAAAATAAATTTAACTATCGGTATTTAAATAATCTATCTTCACATCTAGTGGTATTATTTCAATAACATCCTTTGTATTTACTAGAGATTTACCTTTTGTAATTAAGGATAATCCTTGTTCATGGACAACTAACAATGTAGTTGAAAGACTAATAATATCATCTAGGTTCTTTATATCTACTTTTTGTTCTAAAAGACACTTCTCTAACTCAGGATTTCCCCCTAAAATTATATAAGCAGATAAACCAATCATAACCGAATCTAAAAGGTCCTTTATTATATAACTTAATTTTCCAAGGTTATTTGGTTCAATAATGAATGTATTGTCTTTTTCTAAAATTAATAATTTATTCAATCCTAACGATTTTAAATTTCCCTTTACTATTTGTAAATTGGATTCCATTTCACTAAAAATTATATAGATAGTAGGAGGATTCAAGTTTTTAATCATATCTACTAAAAATTTATTGTATAAATCTACGCCACCCTTATCAATTCCAATCTCATAAAAACATAGATTACTCCCTGATTTTTCCAAATTTTTCTGAATAAAAACGTTTAGTGAACCCATATTTTTCTCCTTTTTATTTTTGGATTCTATAGCCTCTAGGTGCTACCCCAGGTATAGTATAATGGCCATCACCAATGTGGAAATGCCAAGCATCTTTAACTATTTTTTTCTTTTTTGGATTAGCTTTATTTATAAATGTTGCTCTACCATACTCAACAGAAAATACTCGGCCTCCCTTTCCTTTATGTCCTTTCTTTGTTACCAGCACTAGATTACTTCCTTGATTAAATTTAATATTATAATTTTTCTTCAATGACTTTACTGCTTTAGGTATCTGTTTTGTTAGATATTTAATTGCCTGTTTTTTCCCTTGATATATAGCTATATTTAAAGCCACTATTCCTATTGCAACTAAAATTGGATTATTACCATCTGGATCAACAAACATAACTGGATTATTACTAGCATAAGTATATCCATTCTGTGATAATGTATCATTATCATCTCCTGGATATGGATCCAATGCTAAGAAATTACCATTCTGCGGATCATAATATCTCGCCTGTAAATAATAATGCTTGGTTTCCTGATCGTAATAATAACTAGCATAACGAATCGAATTCTCTTTCGCAATCGTTCCACTTTCACTTAACACATTCCCAAATGCATCATAAGTATAGGAACCTACTTCTGTACCTTTGTTATCAACAATACTTGTTACATCCCCACGCTGGTTTGTCCAGAAATAGTAGGTGTTCGTTTGCCATGCACCGGATGCATTTTTATCTTTTACAACCATACCCACTACTTTTCCAGCATCATTCCATTGATAGTAGCGATACTTTTGGATTTGGTTATTCTCTTTTGTTACCTCTAACCCAAGATTGTCATCTTCTCCGTCATAATAATATTCATACGTTTTAGTGCCAATGATTTTTTTCGTTCGTAAGCCTTCTTCATCGTACTCATATTTTGCTACTTCAGAATTGGCTAACGTTGTTACTTTTGTTTGGGCACCTAAATCATTGTATTCATATTGATACTTGTCATCCTTTTTTAGGTTTCCATCCGCATCATACGTGAATGAAGGAACACCATTTTTCGTTGCGATCTGATTCCCATCATTATACGTATAATTCGTTTCTGTGCCATTTTGAATAAGCTTTGTTCGATTGCCTACTTTATCGTATTGAAACTCATTCGTAGAACCGTTTGGCAATGTTTCTTTGATTAATTGATTATTCGCATCATACACGTATTGGGCTGTACCATTTCGACTTGTTTCTGTTTTAATATTGCCTGATTTGTCGTATGTGTAACCAAAAGATAGGGCTGGCGGTGTTTCGCTTCCTTTTGTATAGTCGATGGATGTTAAGTTATTGCTGCTGTCATAAGCAAAAGCATTTTTAAACAGTCCACCTTGGAAACTAACCGCTGCTTTATTTTGTTGGAGATCATACGAATAATCCATTGAAATAAGAGAATCTCCACCAGCGTCCGCTATGACAGTATCGACTTTCCCTTCAGCAGTATAAGTAATAGCTTGATTAATCTTTAACGCCTGTTCAGTATCACTGTAATTAGTCGTTTCATTTTTTAAACGAGCCATCTCGTCGTATCCATAATTGGTAGAATAGTTTCCTTGTTTATACGTAGCGGTTAAATTATTAGCTGTATACGTATATACCTTATCTACTAACGGCTTGTTTAGTGCCAAATCCTTAAAGTTTCTAGTTAATAGCTGTCCTGCATCATCAAAAGTATTCGTCCACTGTAACGAATCTTGACCACTACTTTTCTTCACCGTCACCGTTTTTAATTGATCCACATCATCATACGCATAATCTTCCGTTATACCAGAAGCTTGTTTTACTGTCTTCAGATTTCCATTTTCGTCATACGTATTGGTGACTTTTATCGTTTGTGTATTATTCACAGGGAAAACAGATTCTAACAATTCATCATTTCCATCATACTTGTACGTTTTTGTTTTCCCATTGGCATTGGTTAATGCAGTCATATTGCCATTATCATCGTAATGATAGCTTGTTGTATTTCCTTTTCCATCTGTCACAGATGTTTTGATTGCTGGATCCAATAAATCTAGTGTATAGCTGGTCGTACGGTTTTCTCCATCTGTTTCACTAATTACCTCACCATAATCGTTATATACTGTACTTGTTGTATTTCCTTTGGCATCCGTAATCGTTGTTTTTTTATTCACTTCATCATAAGTGGTTGTGGTAAACGTATTATTTGGGTACGTAACTTTTGTTTCTCTTCCGTATCCATCATACTCATGTTTCGTTACTTCTTCTCCCACTGTACTGCTTTCTAGATTGTATCCAATATACGTATTAACCGTTTTAATCCCATCCGGATCCGTTTGTTCCAACACCTGGTTCTTCCCATCATATACATAAGAGGTTGTTTTTTCCTCTTTATCTATAGATTTCACTACATTTCCATTGACATCATATTGATTGGTTTCTGTTTTTCCATTTTCATCCGTTTCAGACAGCACATTATAGTTGGAATCATACACCGTTTTACTCGTTGTATTATCTGCATTTTGAACATCTGAAACTGCAAACGTATTATTCGTTGTATCTCGTTTATAAGTGGTCTCTTTCCCTGTAGTATCACTGACTACATAACTATTAACCTTTTTATTGTAAGCATAATCCGTTTTAACCGACCCTAATCCATTTTCTTGTGGAGTCAAAACGGAAATACTATTGGTTTTATAATCCAGAGAGTTTGGATGATTTTTCCCATCAATATACGTATTTAATAAGCCAATATCATTATAAGAATACGTATTCGTAATTGTCTTATCTGTACCAGTTGAATGAACTATAGTATTAACTAATTCATTGTAATTGTTATACTTGTATTCAATCGAACGATCTTTAAAGCTTGTTTTCTCCAATTTACCTGCAGTGTCGTAAGAAAGTTTAATACTATTTCGAATCGTTGTATTCGAAGCATCTACTTCCGCAATTTCGGTTAATTGGGTACCCGTATAACTAAATAAAATTTTATTATTGTTCGAATCTTGATATGCGTATAATCGATACTTATCCCCATTACTTGGGTCTAGTTCAAAATACTTTGTAAATCCATCTTTATCTTTTAATGAAAAACCTGCTTTTCCGTTCACCGTTTCATTTTTTAATGTTAAATATTTCCCTTTAGGAGAAGTGTAGCTGCTTGTACTGGAATTAAACACAAATTCATGTCTCGTTCCATCTTCATCCCAATAGTATTAATTAGAAGAAGAGAACTTTTTAACTAGGGATTCATTTCCTTCAAACGTCCATCCTTTTCCTAAAACAGAGGATTGATTTGATTTTGAATTATAGTAACGGGTAAAATCAAATCCTAACTCTCCTCTTGTAAACAAGGAATGATCGGTTATGCTAAAATCCAGATTCCCTGTTGTAACATTAACTGCCGCTTCTGCGTTCCCCATCTGATGGGTGCCAGTCGTAAAATAATCTTCCAACCCAATTAAATTATCTTCAGGAACAATGCTTCCGTAAATGTTTGTAGAAGGAGCACTCGTACCCCTCGGACCATTTATTTTACTTGTTTCACTTGGTGGTTCGAAAGAATCATTCATCGTATATGCTCGTACTCGAATATCATATGCTTTTTTGTCCAAGAGAGACTGTGGCGCATCAGCATTAGTTGCTTTGTAATACGCTGTCGGGTCTAAAGGTAAGTCTTTTGAATCTCCAAATAAAGTGATTCCCGTTGTATTCCAAGACGCCACATTTCCGACATCATAACTGACGTATTTTTCACCGTTGTTTATTTCCACCAGATAACCACCTGCATCCGACACTTTATCCCAATTGATATTGAGTGCCCCGCGATTCGTTACGTCATCAACTATTTCGCTGGATTTATGAAATTAAAAGATATCCATCCAAATATCAAGCTTAGGCGAGGGCTAATCTCAAATGGCAGATGTACTTTTTTGGAAATCTATTTCACCCGAAAAATAGGGACTGCTGAAACGGGGATTATTCATATTAATTGTAATTAGTGAAGTCATGGGTGAATTTATCGTAGGTCATGTTTCAGACAAAATAAACCGAAGAAAAATATGATCTATTCTGAATTTCGTGTTTTGATTTCGTTATTGTGTCTAGCTATTTGTAACTCCTCTTGGTTTGATCTGCCTTCTTTTTTATAAATATGTTTTGCGTAGGGAGATATCATAACAATAACTGAACCCACCACGCCTCTTAAAAATGCGGACCATGGTAGGCCATTTTATTTATGGAGCAATATTGTTAAATCCTAAAAAAGTTAACCGATAACCTACTTTCTCTTCATCTATTGTTTAGGTTTCTACTCTCTGCTTTAATTTAAAGTGAAGCAGCTTTCTATATGATAAATACCACTACTACAGGAAAATGCGTCTATTTTATAAAGTGAACCTTCCATCAGTGGGGGTTTTGTTCATCCCCCACTGATGGTTTGTTGAACTTATCGGATCTTTACGGGCAGTTATCCCCCACCTTGCTTCCTCGATTTCTCAGCATCTTGAGGTAGGGGTTTTACTGCCCGTTAAGTGTGGGATAAACAACTTGGTTAATTGTTACTTGTAAAAAAAAGAAATTGAGGTAAGTGTGTTTGAGTTACCTAAAAAACTTGAAAAAGTATTTGACATTGTACGCTAGACAATAAAAAAGACAAAGTGCTAAGCCACTCTGCCTTTTTCTTGCATCTTAAGCTGCTACATCTCTCTTCTTAAACACATAAAATGCAAGAACATGAAAGAGCAAAAAGTAGATGATCAGCATAAGAACGGAAAAAGTTAAAGTCATTCCGCTAACCATTGGAGCTCCATCAAAATATTGGGTAAGATCTGTGTTTGCAAATAAAATGTATTTTGCCCATTCAAATTTGCCGGCTAACATAACTGTAATCGTTGTCCCCATAAACATTAAAAAGATAGAAACACCGATGGCAAGCGAACTGTTTCGAAAAACAGTGGAAATCATAAATGCCATAGTTGTCAGCATAAGAACACTAATCGAATTTAATCCATAGTAAATAATTAAATGGACAATCATGCTCTGCTCTTTAACCGTCCCGTTGTAGTAGGTTAAATACGGATAAGCATGTTCCGGAAATCCAAATAGCACTGTCCCCAGAATAAAAGAAAACACAAACAATACGATCAGCATAAAAAAGCCGAATAATACAACCGTAATATACTTGGATAGCAGTAGCTTCGTTCTGCTAATAGGGCGAATTAATAATAATTTTACCGTTCCCCAATTAAATTCATTCGCTACAATACCTGCTGCAATAATGATCGTAAACAGTCCTGCCAGTATAATAAGCTGAGATCCATCTTGCACAAAATCCCATACAGAGTAATCAACATTTGTTGATATATCATGTGCTATACGATATTCATTAACAGCAATTTGCTTTTTATAAAAATTTTCTGATTCTGGCGGGAGTCCCCCATTTTCCAATTGGTCTTTATATCCTTTATTCTCCATTTGCAAGCCGTGTTTCCAATTCTCATTATCCGGAACCGTTAATCCACTTTGCTGATGCTTCATAAATGCACCGACAACTGCAACAATAAGCAGCAAAATAATCACCATTACAATGGTTGCTGGCCGTTTCCAAATTTTCATCCATTCATTCTGAATTAGCTGTATCATCTATTCTCCCCCCTGTGCGCTTGTTACTTCTAAGAAACGATCTTCTAAAGTTTGAGAAATTTCTTTGACTCCATAAATTTGTACATCACTAACTGCCATCTGTTTAATAATGGCCGGCAATTCTTCCCGAGCTAGAGCAGCTTCTATTCCTTTTTCGGTAATTGCCACTTTCACTTCTGGCACGCTTTTGCTCATTATTTCTGCAGCTAGATCTGCATTATCTACTTCTATTTCGTACATCTTCTCTTTTGTATGAACAAAATCTTTTACTAATTGAACATCCACTAACTGCCCATTTTGAATAATGCCAATTCGGTCGCACATCATTTCCATTTCTGATAACAAATGACTGGACACAATGACGGCCATATTTCGTTCTCTTGCAAGCATACGCAAATGATCTCTAATTTCACGAATTCCAGCAGGATCTAAACCATTTGTCGGCTCATCTAGAATGAGAACCTTTGGGTCATGCAGCAAGCTTTGAGCAAGCCCGAGCCGTTGTCTCATCCCAAGGGAATACGTTCTGACCTTATCATGAATGCGGTCTTTTAATCCTACTAATTCGACTACTTCCATGATTTTTTCTTTCGTAATTCCTTTTGTCATGCGTGCATAATGAATAAGATTTTGATAGCCGCTTAAAAACTTATACATTTCTGGATTTTCTACGATTGCCCCAACATGCTGCACAGCTTTTTCAAAGTTTTTTCGGACACTTTCCTTGCAGATAAAAATATCGCCTTCGCTCATGCTGATTAAACCAACAATCATCCGTATCGTTGTTGTTTTCCCTGCACCATTCGGACCTAAAAAACCAAATACTTCTCCCGCTTCTACATTAAAACTTAACGAGTCAATAATCTTTTTTCCTTTAATTACTTTCGAAACATTTTTAATTTCTACTAAACTAGTCAACGGATTCACCTTCCTGTCATCCTAATAAGAATGTTTTATATTTTCTTTTATCCAATCGAGTACAGATTGCCCTTTTTCCTCTCTTAATTGATCAATCGGATACTGGCCAATTATTTTGCCATTATTTATCGCAATCATTTCATCAAGCAGCGGCTCCATTTCTGTTATTTCATGCGTGGCAATAATGACGGTCTGCTCCTCCAAATCAATAAAGGTTAATATCCCTTTCACTATCGATTCTCTTACCATAGGATCTAGACCAGAAAATGGTTCATCTAATAAAAGGACTGGCACTTTTCGACTTAAACAAATAACAAGTTTTAATCTACCTCTATTTCCTTTTGATAGATTTTTAATTTTATTCAAAGGATTTAAATTCATAAATTTTACTAATTCCTCTGCTTTTTCCGGTTGGAAATCCGAAAACTGAGAAGCAGCAAATACAATCATATCTTTCACAGTAAATCCCTCATAAAACATATCCAACTCTGTCAAATAAGCAACATCGCTTGCTATTTTTCGAGTGGCTGCTTTTTGGTTGACTATAACGTGGCCTGAAGTCGTCTGAACCAATCCTGCAATTAGTTTTAAGGTGGTAGATTTCCCGCTGCCATTTGCTCCGACAAGTCCATATATCTTTCCTTTTTCCAATCGCAAATTAACGTTGTCTAAAGCTTTTTCTTTTCCGTATTTTTTCGTAACCTGCTGGAATTCAATCACGGATTATTCCCCTTCCCTTTCTTTCATATAATAATGGAGCTGATCGATCATTTCTGCTTCTGTCATGCCTAATTCTTTCATTTTGGAAATAAATTGATCTACCACTTCAAACTGAAGCTTTTTTCTCATCTCTTCTACTATCTCCTTATTCTTAGTAATAAACGTTCCTTGACCTCTTTTTGTTTCTACTATTTGCATTCTTTCCAATTCCCCATATGTTCGTTGTACGGTATTTGGATTCACCCCTGATTCAATAGCCATCTCTCTAACGGAAGGCAACTTCTGTCCAGGCTTTAATTCATTTCGCGCAACTTGCAGCATGATTTTGTCGACAATTTGCATGTAGATTGGTCTAGGTGACTGGTAGTCATCTGCCATACACGTTACACCTCCACTTTTCTATCCAATAACCAGGAAGAGACAAGAAATAAAACAACCATGATACCAAAATAACCAACAACGACAACAAGAGATACTTCCGTCGATTCAATTCCTGCACTAAAAGAGTTTTCCCCGGCTTGAAATTGAAACGCCTTGCCTAACTTTATAATACTCATTTGTTTTAACGCCATTATAAATGGAAGTTTATCAATAAAATAAGTGAATGCACTCCAAGCATTCCAAATAATGATGAGAACAAGCCATCTAATTTTTTTGATCCATGTGATTCTTGCTAAAGAATGATATACAACCCAATAAAAAATAATCCATATACTAATATAACTTGAAATAATTAGCGCAAAAATCCCCATATACAGCAAGTCAGCACTTGTGAAGAATACATCCATTTTTTCGGACATATTTAAACATATATTCGCAAGGAAAATACTGATAACGAGAGAAATGCTGGAAAATATTAGACTCGATAGGATTTTGGAAAAAAGCAGCTTTATGCTGCTGTTTGGATTATGAAGCCACAATTGTGTCTTTCCTTCCAACTTTAAAGAACTGAAAATAGAAATTGGAAGATAAATAAAATGCGCAGCAACTAAACCAAAAGAGATGGCTGCCACTAGGTCATAAGATTTATAATATCCAGAAAATCCAAGGCCTGTAGCAATGGCAATTGCCATCATGATTAAAAACGTATAAAAAAATGTCTTCGAAAGCTTTATATCTTTTTGTAACAACCCTTTAAAAGCATTCATTGTTTTCCCCCTGACACATAATGTATTAGTGTACTAAACAAATAGTACACTAATACATTATGTGTCGTCAATAGATATTTGCAATAATATCCATTTTATTTCTCGATTATTCAGGGGAACTATAGGATAAATGCAAACGGATTGTGCATCCTGTACTTTCGGAGCTGTAAGGAACAATTGTTTAAGTTATCCACAACGCTATTTCTTTTTTTGTTTACTTAGCAAAAAACCCTCCATATCCATGGAGGGTTCTCTGCTTACTTTTCATCTTTTACTCTTATAATTTTAATATCACCTAAAAGTTCTTTCACTACATGGCTTGCCATAATTAATCCAGCCACAGATGGCACGAAGGCATTGGAAGATGGTGGCATTTTTGCTTTCCTTATAGCTGCATCTTCTTTTCCTACTACTTTTCGTATATCTTCCCGAATAACAATTGGGCTTTCATCGGAGAATACGACAGGGATCCCTTTGCGAATTCCTTCTTTTCTCAAACGCGTGCGGATAACCTTTGCAATAGGGTCTGTATGGGTTTTGCTTATGTCAGCTATTTGGAACCGAGTCGGATCCATTTTATTAGCAGCACCCATACTGGATATAATCGGAATATTTCGGTTTAAACACTCTTTCATTAAATGAATCTTATAGCTTATCGTATCTGAAGCATCTACTACATAATCTAAGCCATAATCAAAAATTTCTTCATATGTTTCTTCTGTATAAAACATTTTCAAAGCGATTACATCGCATTTCGGGTTTATATCAGCGATTCTTTCTTGCATAATTTCTACTTTTGGCCGACCCACAGTAGAAAGCAAAGCAATTATTTGACGATTTACATTCGTGATATCCACATCATCTTTATCAATTAAGATAATCTTCCCAACTCCAGATCTTGCAAGTGCTTCTGCAGCAAACGACCCTACACCGCCAATTCCTAAAACCGCTACTGTACTGTTTTTTAACTGGTCCAAGCCTTCTTTCCCAATCGCTAATTCATTCCTTGAAAACTGATGCAGCATATATTTTTCAACTCCATGTATTTTTTCGTAATTACTTAAGAATAGATTAGATAGTTACTATCTTTTTTTATCCCACTCTTAACGGGCAGAAAAACCCCCACAGATGGAAGATTCACTTTATCATCCATATCTTCAACATCTTTTGTAATATATCATAATTTTCAAGGTGCTACTACCTTCAAAGAAGTATGCTGAACGATAAAATTTATTACTCATAATGATTTATTGCTATTTTCTTCAGTTTCACCTATATTAATTTTATTACTCTTTCAATTACAATTGTTAGAATGGCGACCACTGGGGAGGGTTATCAGCTGTATGTTCGGCTTGCGTGAGTTATTACTAAATGTGCTTTTTATCATTGTTTTCACATTATTTATCCCATTAATCATTGAATTAAAATCAAATCATTTTTCGAAATCAACCAAAAATTTTTTTCTTTTTTTAACTTTTTCTCTAGCAATTATCAGTTGTATTACGTTTCCAATTACAATATTAAAACATTATTTTTTTGATTTGCGCTTAATTCCATTAGTAATGGGTGGTTTATATAGAGGAAGAGTTTACAGCATCTGTTTAGCTGTTGTTACAATTGGCTATAGATGTATATTTGGCGGTTCCGGAGCAATTGCAACAATGGTTATGATTACTTTCACCTTATTATTATTATTGCTATTTACCGAGAAATTTTATCATTACTCGAAAAAGAAACGAATCTTAACCGTCACGTTGATCGCATTTTCGAGTTCTATCCTTTTTGTAACGCTGTCCATTGTGTTTTTTCATGTTTATTTAGAAGGACTTTTTATCGTGTTTTATCTTGTGATTACCCTGATTTCTGGATTATTAATCGTATATCTTTTTGAAGAATTTCATGAAAGCATTTATTTTAAACAAAAGGTAATTCGTTCTGAAAAGATGGAAATGGTCAGCCATCTTGCCTCATCGATTTCTCATGAAGTGCGCAATCCTTTAGCAGTGGTAAAAGGATTTTTACAACTGCTGGGGCAGATGGATGTAGATGAAGCCAAAAGGAAAGAATACTTGACGATTTCTATTAATGAAATAGACCGTGCAGATAAAATTATCCGCAATTATTTAACTTTTGCCAAACCCTCTCCAGAAAATATAGAAGTATTGAATATAAAAAAAGAATTGTTGAAAATAGTGGATATTATCACACCGCTTGCTAATATGAACAGCATTGTTATCCAAACATCCATTCATCCATTTTTTATAAAAGGAGAATCACAATTAATTCAACAATGTTTGTTAAATATATGCAAAAACTGTATTGAGGCGATGCCTCAGAGCGGGATCCTTACGATTGAAACAATAGAGAATAATAAAAAACTGACCATTACTATTTCTGATACTGGATTGGGCATGACGAAAGAGCAAATGGCCAGAATAGGAGAGCCTTATTTTACAACGAAAGGAAGAGCCGGAACCGGTTTAGGCATGATGGCAGCCATGCAGATAATCAACAGTCTTCAAGGAAAGCTGCATATTGAAAGCAAACTGGAGGAAGGATCTATATTTACTATTCAATTTCCTATAATTACTCCATAACATAAAAGCGGCTGTATTGTAAAAAATCAATACAGCCGCTTTTTATCGTTTATTTTTTATTGCTTAAATTTAACGCAAGGTGCAATTCATTTAATTGGTTTTCACTTACTTTACTTGGTGCATTTGTCATTAAACAGCTTGCACTAGCTGTTTTTGGAAAGGCAATCGTATCGCGAAGATTTGTTTTGCCTGACAATAGCATAATTAAACGGTCTAGACCAATTGCAATTCCCCCGTGTGGTGGTGTTCCGTATTCGAATGCATCTAATAAGAAACCAAATTGCTCATACGCTTCTTCTTTTGAAAAACCTAAATGACTAAACATTTTTTCTTGTATTTCCTTTTCAAAAATACGCAATGATCCCCCGCCAAGCTCATATCCATTTAAGACAATATCATATGCTTGCGCTTTTACTTGCTTCGGATTTGTATCTAGTAATTCGATGTCTTCTCTTTGCGGCATCGTAAACGGATGATGTGCTGCGTAGAAACGATTTTCTTCTTCGTCGAATTCAAATAATGGCCAGTCTGTCACCCATAAGAAATTGAACTTGCTTTCGTCAATTAATTGTAATTCTTTTGCAAGTTTTAAACGAAGGGCACCTAAAGTATCTGCTACAATATTTGTTTTGTCTGCAACAAATAATAATAAATCTCCATTTTCAATTGAAAGTGCTGATTTCATCGCCTTTTGTTCTTCTTCGGAAATAAATTTAGCGATAGGGCCGTTTAAACCTTCTTCATCTGCTTTTAACCACGCCAGCCCTTTTGCACCATATACTTTGGCAAACTCGGTTAAAGCATCAATATCTTTACGAGAATATTTATCGCTTGCATTTTTCACATTGATTGCTTTTACTTGACCGCCTGATTCAACAGCTGCCGCAAATACTTTAAAGCTTGAATCTTTGACGATTTCGGAAAGATTTACGAGTTCCATGTCAAAACGAGTATCTGGTTTGTCCGATCCATATCTGCTCATCGCTTCATCATAAGGCATTCTTGGGAATGGCAGCGAAACATCTATTCCCTTCACTTCTTTCATAATTCGAACCATCATTTTTTCCATCATTTTCATAATGTCTTCTTGACTCATAAAGCTTGTTTCAATATCAAGCTGTGTAAATTCAGGTTGACGGTCTGCACGCAAATCTTCGTCGCGGAAGCAGCGGGCAATTTGATAATAACGTTCAATACCACCGACCATTAATAATTGTTTAAAAAGCTGAGGTGATTGAGGAAGGGCATAAAATTCACCCTCATGCACACGGCTTGGCACAAGATAGTCTCTTGCTCCTTCTGGCGTACTTTTCTGTAAGATTGGCGTTTCAATGTCTAAAAAGCCTTCCGCATCCAAAAAGTCTCTCATCACTTTCGTTACTTGATGACGCATTTTAAACGTTTCAAACATAGCAGGTCTTCTTAAATCTAAATAACGGTATTTCAGTCTTACTTCTTCTGCTACTTCTGTTTTATCGTCAATAGCAAAAGGCGGTGTTTTTGATTCATTTAAAATCGTGATTTCATCAACACTGATTTCAATTTTTCCTGTTTCCAGGTTATCATTATATGTGCCCTCTTGTCTTGCAATCACTTTTCCTTTTATATCAAGTACAAATTCATTGCGGACTTTATCCGCAATTTCAATTGCTTCTTTATTTATTTCTGGATTAAAAACAATTTGCACGATTCCTGTACGGTCTCTTAAATCAATAAAAATCAATCCGCCAAGATCACGTCTTTTTTGTACCCAGCCTTTTAAAACAACACTTTCCCCTATAGCAGCTTCCGTCACTTCGCCGCAGTAATATGATCTACCAAACATTCTTGTATCCTCCTAAAGCTTTTTTCATCTTATTCCGCCATTATCCGAACGTTTTGCTGCATTAAAATGCCGCAAAATCTTTTAATGCATCCACTAGTTTTGCTATTTCAATTTCTTTTTGCTCGCCAGTTTCTAAAGACTTTACATTAATTTTATTATTCTGTAATTCGTCTTCACCCAATACTGCAACATATTTTGCATGAATGCGGTCTGCTGCTTTAAACTGTGCTTTTATTTTCCGATTTAAATAATCTCTTTCCGCAGATAATCCGGCTTTTCTCAGCGTATTTAAAAGGCCAACCGTATAATCCTTTGCTTCCTCCCCTAATGAAACAAGATACACATCTACTTGTTTATCTAGAGGCAATTCGATATTTTCTGCTTTTAATGAGGCCAGCAAGCGTTCAATACTCATGGCAAACCCAATTCCCGGTGCTGCTGGTCCGCCTATATCTTCCGTCAAGCCATCGTATCTTCCACCGCCGCAAAGTGTAGTAATAGCACCAAACCCTTCTGCTTCACTCATAATTTCAAAAGCGGTATGCTTGTAATAATCCAATCCACGAACTAAATTGGAATCTACTACAAACGGAATATTTAAAGCAGTTAAATACTTTTGCACTTTTTCAAAATATTGACGAGAATCTTCATTTAAATATTCCAAAATAGATGGTGCAGTTTTCATTAACGGGTGTTCACGGTCTTTTTTGCAATCTAATATTCTCATTGGATTTTTTTCTAAACGGTTTTGGCAATCACGACAAAATTCCCCGATGCTTGGTTTAAAGTGTCCGATTAAAGCATCTCTGTGAGCAGTTCTGCTCTCTTTATCTCCAAGACTGTTAACCACTAGTTTTAGTTTAGAAAGGCCCATGCTTTCATACACCGTATATGCGAGTGCCATCACTTCTGCATCAATAGCAGGATCATTGCTGCCGATTGCTTCCACACCAAACTGAACAAATTGGCGGAAACGACCTGCCTGAGGGCGTTCATAACGGAACATTGGTCCTAGATAATAAAGTTTTATCGGCTGACTGGCATAACCATGCATTTTATTTTCTACAAAAGAACGAACAACTGAAGCGGTTCCCTCCGGACGTAAAGTTAGACTTCTTTCACCTCTGTCTTCAAATGTATACATTTCTTTTTGTACTATATCCGTTGTATCCCCGACACTTCTTAAAAATAACTCTGTATGTTCAAAGATCGGCGTGCGTATTTCGTTGTATTGAAATCGATCACAAATTTCTTTTAGTTTTTTTTCAATATATTGCCATTTTTCTACCTCACCAGGTAAAATATCCTGTGTTCCTCTAGGTATATTTATTTGCATCTATGTATCCTCCTTCATAAACAATTGACTCGCTTATAGGGAATTAGCTTCACTTTTTTTATAAAGCAAAAAACTCTCGTCCCTTGTATTCATACATACAAGGGACGAGAGTTTATATCCCGTGGTACCACCCTAATTGAAGCATCTTTCCGCTTCCACTTTGCAGTTAACGCCTGCTAACGTTTCATTCCTACTGATGCTTAAAACAGCATGTTCAGAAGAAAACCTACAGAGTGTTCTTTCAATAAGTCATCATGCAGAAATGCTTTCAGCCAAAGGGCACTTCCTCTCTTTTCATGTGTCTCTTACTTACTTTTCTCTATCATTGGTTATTTCAACATATCCTAGCTATTATTTTATTAATAATAAAGAGGAACGAATTCTTTGTCAATAGCCTATTAGTTTCTTCCTAATTGTTTTTTCAGCTTTTTAACGTCTCCAAGTGATAAACCGAATTCAGACGCTAATTCCACTGCATTTGTATTGGATTCCTTTTCCATAAAATCATGAAAGTTTATGCCTAATAATTTTGCATCTATCTGATTTGCAGATAAACTTTTCTCACCAAATCTCAAGAAAATCACCCTTTATTTTTAAAGTTTCTTCTTATTTTCCCCTATTTCTATAAAAAAATTGCACCTTTTCTTTTTTTCCTGTCTAAATTTGCAAATGAATTATAGTGTATATTTAAAGGGAAAATTGAATTTTTGCTCGAAAGGTATGTAGGAGTAGGACAAAATTAGTATTGTTTTTTCTTTCATTTATTCCTACTATTAAAGAAAGGAGGTTATATTGATTGAATAAACGCAAACGAACTGCCTATTTACTTCTGCCTTTTTTGTTGTTTTTCATTTTTCCAACTATTAAAGGATCGGCTGAAAACAGCCAAACGGTTCATTCAGCAAACCCTATTAATATAAGAGAAGGCCCTAGCACAAATACACCTATTGTCGATCAAATGGAGGCAAATACAGATTATCCAATAGTCCAGGAACAATCTGACTGGATTGAAATAACACTACATACAGGCAAAACAGGCTGGGTAGCCAGTTATCTTGTTACAAAAAACCAAAACAGCACAGAAGCGGCTGCCGTCCATTCAAACAAAGGAATAGTGACAGAAAATGGACTTCGCCTGCGAAATGGACCTGGTACAAATTACAATGTAATAAACACACTCAGCAAGGATTCTTCTGTTACTATCCTTACTGAAAATGGCGATTGGCTAGAAATCGAAACATCGGTTGGGACAGGCTGGGTACATAAAGAGTTTATAGAATCCAATGAAAAAACGGTTATAAAAGAGACAAATACCAGCATTCGCAGCAAAATTGCAACTGTCTCAGAAGATGAAGTCAATGTTCGCAGCATCCCATCTACCTCTGGAGATATTATAGGAAAACTGGCAAAAGGCACGATTATTCATATTGTTTCAAAAGAAGGAAATTGGTCTAAAATCCAATATTCTGGAAATTATGCATGGATATATAGTGATTACCTTGATGAAAACACAGAAAATACCCAACTAAAAGAAAAAGAAAAAAAAATCAATACAAAAATAATGGTTTTATATAATCGAACAAATATAAGAAGCAACGCGACAGTAAATTCAAATGTAAAATTGATTGCTAATAAAGGAGACACTTTCCAAACAATTGCTGAAATTGGCGATTGGTATAAAATAGAGTTATCTAACGGCGATATAGGCTATGTTGCCAACTGGATCGTAAAGGAAGCTTCTAATACTTTACATACAACAAATGTAGAATCAAAAAAAGGGGATCTAAAAGACAAAATTATTGTGATCGATCCTGGACATGGCGGCAAAGACAGCGGGACTATTGGCATATTCGGTATATTGGAAAAGGATTTGACCATTCGTACAGCTAATCTATTGGCAGATAAATTAAAAGCTGCCGGCAGCACCGTAATACAAACAAGATCTGATGATCATTTTCTAACATTACAAGACAGAGTAAATATGAGCAGCAGTTCAAATGCAGACGCCTTCATCAGCATCCATTATGATAGTGTCAAAGATCCAACCATTATGGGAATGACTAGCTACTACTATACTTCTTCCCAAAAAGAACTTGCGAATGAACTCCACGCAAGCATTATTGAAGCGACAAACATGGCCGATCGCGGTGTGAGACAAAACAGCTATTTTGTTCTTAGAGAAAACAGCCAGCCTGCCACATTATTAGAGCTCGGTTATTTAAGCAATCCAGCAGAAGAACAATTAGTAGCTACACAAAAATATCAAGAAACCGTTTCAGCTGCCATCTATCAAGGACTGGCAAATTATTTTCAATAAAGTTAAATACAGAGGCAGCTTTTTTTATGAAAGGCTGCCTTTTGTGTTTTATTCAAAACAAGATGGGCTATTGTTTTATGAAAGGATTTTTCAGCTATTAAACTGATTTTTAACAGAAAGGAAGGTTGTTTGATGGCTTTAAATGATGATATGCAAAACAGTTTATCAACCCGCCACGTCACTTTCCATGATGGCACCGCCATTCCTTGCATTGGACAAGGCACGTGGAATATGGGAGAGAATTCTCTTAATCGGCAGGGAGAAATAAAATCACTTCAGCTCGGCATTGATTTAGGCATGACATTAATTGATACAGCTGAAATGTACGGGGAAGGGAAAGCGGAGGAATTAGTTGGAGAGGCAATAAATGGCCGCAGGGATGACACCTTTTTAGTCAGTAAAGTGTATCCGCATAATGCTGGTCAAAACCGTATTATTACAGCATGTGAAAACAGCCTAAAACGATTGAAAACAGATTATCTCGATTTATACCTTCTTCATTGGAGGGGATCCTTTCCACTAGAAGAAACAATAGAAGGGATGGAGAAGCTTTTTCAAGATGGGAAAATCAAAAGATGGGGAGTATCCAACTTTGACACAAGTGATATGAATGAATTGTGGAATAAAGCTAATGGCAGCCATTGCGCAACAAATCAAGTTCTCTATCATTTAGGATCAAGAGGGATAGACTTTGATCTCACAAAATGGCAAAAAGATCATTCTATGCCGATTATGGCTTACAGTCCGATAGCTCAAGGCGGGAGTTTACAAAAAGAATTATTAGAAAATAAAACAATAAAAGCCATTGCTTCTCAACATCAAGTAGAGCCATTGCAAATTGCGCTTGCTTGGACCGTACGTTCCGGAAATGTAATTGCTATTCCAAAAGCTAGTAAAGAAAACCATGTTTTGCAAAATGCAAAAGCTTCTTCTATTCACTTAACAGAAGAAGAATTACAAATGATAGACAAAGCATTTCCTAAACCAACTAGAAAAATGCCTTTAGATATTATTTAAATGCATATAGGAAAAAAGCAGAAGCACCTTGGCAAATCACCAAGGCGCTTCCGCTTTTCTTTTTATTTGCTTTCCAGTATTAATGTGACTGGTCCGTCATTAATAAGAGAAACATCCATCATGCTTCCAAACTTGCCAGTTTCAACTGCAAGTCCTTTATTTTTTAAAGTGCTGTTAAATTGATTATATAAATATTCAGCATATTCTGGTTTTGCAGCATTCATAAAGTTGGGTCTTCTTCCTTTACGTGTATCTCCATATAACGTAAATTGAGATATAGACAAAATAGAACCGTTTACATCTAAAATGCTTGTATTCATTTTACCTGACTCATCTTCAAAAACGCGTAAACGAGCGATTTTTTCCGCTAAGTACTGAACGTCCTCCATTGTATCATCATGTGTGATGCCCACAAGTAAAACATAACCTTTTTGAATGCTTCCAACAATAGCTCCGTCTACTTCTACTTTTGCTTCTTTTGATCTTTGTAAAACAACACGCACTGTATTACTCCTTAATTCATTATTCTTCTTACCGCATATACATCTGGAATCTGTTTAATGCGGTCAACAACCTTCTGCAAGTGTGTTACATTTAGAATTAATATCGACATCGTTATAGTAGCCATTTTATTGCGGTCTGATTTGCCAGAAACAGCCGAAATATTTGTTTTGGATTCATTGACGGCTTGAAGCACTTCATTTAATAAGCCTCTGCGATCGTAACCGCTGATTTCAATTTCCACATTGTACTCTTTCCGATCATTTAGTGCGGTTTCCCATTCAACAGGAATTAATCGGGCTTTTGCATCATCCGTATCAATGTTTGTACAGTCTGATCGGTGTACAGAAACGCCTCTTCCCTTTGTAATGAAACCAACAATATCATCACCTGGTACAGGATTGCAGCAGCGGGATAGACGAATCAATAAATTATCAATTCCGGCAACACGAACACCAGATGCTCGTTTTTTATTTGTTGGAAATGACTTAAGCTCTGCAACTGCATTGGATATAGTTGCAGTTTGTTCCGCATCCCTTTTTTTACGCCATTTTTCCGTTAAGCGATTTGCTACTTGCAATGCCGTTATTCCATTATATCCAACGGCAGCATACATATCTTCTTCGCTTACGAAATTAAACTTTTCAATAACTGCTTTTACGTTTTCAGGCGTGACGATTTCTTTTATATCAAATTCCATATTTCGAATTTCTTTTTCAACCAATTCCTTGCCTTTTTCCACGTTTTCGTCTTTACGCTGCTTTTTAAAGAATTGTCTGATTTTATTTTTTGCTTGGGAAGTTTGTGCAATCTTAATCCAGTCTTGGCTTGGACCATATGAGTGCTTGCTTGTGTGTATTTCGACAATATCCCCAGTTTTTAATTTATAATCAAGGGTAACCATTTTTCCGTTTACTTTTGCGCCAATTGTCTTATTTCCAATTTCAGAATGAATCCTATAGGCAAAATCAATTGGAACAGAGCCGGAAGGAAGTTCAAATACATCTCCTTTAGGAGTAAATACAAAAACCATATCGGAAAACAAATCTATCTTTAAGTTTTCCATAAACTCTTCTGCATTAATGCTGTCTTCCTGGAAGTCTAAAATTTCTCTAAACCAGGAAAGCTTTTCGTCTAAAGAAGATCCTTCATTTACTGCTTTTCCTTCTTTATAAGCCCAGTGTGCAGCTATACCAAACTCGGCAATGCGATGCATCTCAGATGTGCGAATCTGCACTTCTAAAGGATCGCCTTTTGGGCCGATAACCGTTGTATGCAAAGACTGGTACATGTTGGCTTTTGGCATCGCAATATAATCTTTAAAGCGTCCTGGCATTGGCTTCCAACGAGTATGAATAATACCCAGCACTGCATAGCAATCTTTAATGCTATTCACAATTATCCGCACGGCAAGTAGATCATATATTTCGTTAAATTGTTTATTTTGCATGGCCATTTTTCGATAAATGCTGTAAATATGTTTTGGGCGGCCGGATATATCAGAGAAAATCTTTACATCATCCGTCCCTTGACGAATTTCTGAAACAACTTCTTCTAAATATTGCTCCCGCTCTTCCCTCTTTTTCTTCATCAAATTTACGATCCGATAATACTGCTGCGGATTCATATAACGTAAAGCAGTGTCTTCCAACTCCCATTTAATCGTGGATATTCCCATCCGATGTGCCAAAGGAGCAAAAATTTCCAATGTTTCATTTGAAATACGACGCTGTTTTTCTGCAGGTAAATGTTTTAACGTACGCATATTATGAAGTCTGTCAGCAAGTTTTATTAAAATGACTCGAATGTCCTGCGCCATCGCAACAAACATTTTGCGATGATTTTCTGCCTGCTGCTCTTCATGTGATTTATACTTAATTTTTCCGAGCTTTGTAACGCCGTCAACGAGCATGGCCACTTCTTTGTCAAAGTCTTTTGCAATATCAGCCAACGTGATATCTGTATCTTCAACAACATCATGGAGAAAACCTGCAGCAACAGTAGCTGGATCCATTTGCAAATCAGCAAGAATGCCTGCAACTTGAATTGGGTGGATGATATATGGCTCCCCTGATTTTCTATATTGTTCGCGATGAGCTTCCCTTGCATAATCATATGCTTTCTGAATAAATGCAGTGTGCTCTTCGTTTAAATATCCCTTCGTCTTGTCGATGACTTGTTCGGCGGTTAATACTTGATCATTCGCCATGTAATCACCTTTCATATTCCGTTTAGTAAAGGTTGTTCAAAAAGTCCCTAAACCATAGCATAGATGTCGAATCTCTCCGCTCTGATTTTTTTCTTTTTTAACAATACTGTTATTAAAATTTATCATAAAATCTACATTTTTTCTATTCTAGCAGACGATTTCCTGTGATTTACAATCAAAGTACAAAACTTATTCTTCTTTTTAAAATAGAATAGAGATAAAGTGAACCTTCCATCAGTGGGGGTTTTCTTCATCCCCACTGATGGTTAGTTAAACTTATCGGACCTTTACGGGGAAGTTTCAACACCTAGCTTCTCAATTTCTCAGCATCTTGAGGTGGAAGGTTACTGCCCGTTAAGAGTGGGATAAATTTAGAATCATTATTACTATTATTATTAAAATAACGAGGCTTGTAAAGAGAATACTGGTAATTTTCTTGAAAAATTAAAAATAATGTCGAAAAAAGTCGTATTTAATTATATTCTCTTTATTCGTATTCAAAAAAGAGCGCCTATTGCAGCGCTCTTTTACAGAAGAATTTAATATTCCATTAACGTTAACAGATCATAGCCCTCTAAGTTTTTACGGCCTTCTAAGTATGATAATTCAATTAAAAAGGCAATTCCTGCAACTATTCCTCCAAGCTCTTCTACTAGCTTAACCGTCGCTTCGATTGTACCACCTGTTGCAAGCAGATCGTCCGTAATCAATACTCTTTGGCCTGGTTTAATGGCATCTTTATGAATCGTTAGTACATCTTTTCCATACTCCAAACCATATTGAACTTTAATGGTTTCGCGGGGCAGCTTCCCTTCCTTGCGTACAGGTGCAAAACCTACTCCTAAAGAATAAGCTACTGGACATCCAATAATAAATCCACGAGCTTCCGGTCCAACAACAAGGTCAATTTCTTTTTCCTTTGCATAGGAAACGATTTGGTCTGTTGCGTATTTATATGCTTCACCATTATCCATCAATGTTGTAATATCTTTAAACCGAATGCCAGGTTTTGGCCAATCTTCCACAATTGTTATAAACTGTTTCAAATCCATTCTTTTATTTCCTCCTCGTTATTAACGGATTTTTTTAGAATATGATCAAACCAACTTTTTAATTCCCCATATGATGAGTAAATCAATTCTTTTTCGAGAGAAAATTGTGCTTGTTTCTGCTGAAAAGTGGGTGAGTCTGTCAAATCTCTTTTATCTGTATTCTTGTTTAATAAAATAAATCCATTCTCCATTGTAACAAAATTCAATTCAAAAAACACCTTTGTCATAAAGACAATTGTTTCATTGCTCCACCCTTGTCTTTTTGCCAATTCATTTCGATATTTTTCATAATGGAATTTTCCTTGTTTTGCTAAAAAACCATAAAACCATTTAAAATGATCTCTGTTAGGCATTGTACTAAAGTAGTCGCTTTGCTGTTTATAAAAGCTGGCATAAATTCTTTCTGGCTGTAAATTAGACAATAGATGCTGAATAATTTCAGTGCTTTTCGGAAAATCAGCTAACACTAATACTTTTTCTGAACAATAAAAGGAAGCGGCTTGTTCCTTTGTTTCAACGAGCTTAAAATTAGATATTTTTTTTTTCAGCGTTTCATTAATGGACTCTTGTTGAAAAAAGATCCATATTGCATCATCCTGAGGGATTTTATCCACTAATTTTTCCACTTTCAAAACACCGCGGCAATCAAAAAGCTGCCATGTTTTCACCATGATGTCCTGAATAAAAATCTGAGGTTTCTTTATATTGTTCCATTCATTGATGGACAATTGCCCCAATACATCTAATTTAGCAGAAGGAGAAATATGATCGTATAATTCGCCAATTCCAAAACCGATGCCGTCCAATGTATCCTGCCCCTGCTTCAGCATGATCTTCAAATGGTTTTGATTTGCTCCAATTTTGCGGATATTTTCAATTTCTGTATTGCTTAAAATTACTTTTGGTTTGGCATTATCAACACCAAAGGGCGCCAACAACTGCATTTCTTGAATCGCATCAAGTTTTAGCTCATCTAATGTAAAGCTGCCATCCACTGATGTTAATGGAATAAAATCTTCCTCTTGCATACTTTCAAAAGCAAGGTCATTTAATTTTCTCCGTAATAGATCGACATTTTCCAGCTGCAAGGTCATTCCAGCTGCCATCGGATGTCCTCCAAAATGGGGAAGAATTTCCCTGCATGTAGACAGGTTTTTATATAAATCGAATCCTGCAATGCTTCTTGCTGATCCTTTTGCAATGCCTTTTTCCGCATCAAACCCTAAAACAATGGTCGGCCGGTAAAATTTTTCAACTAAACGGGATGCTACAATTCCGACAACCCCGGGATTCCAGCCTTCTTTGCCAACAATTAATATACGGTTTTCCTTTAAAGGATATTGGGATTCAACAAGCTCCACTGCTTCTTCTGTCATTTTATTGACAATCGACTGGCGTTCCTTATTTGTTTCTTCCATTTCTAATGCGAGTGATAGAGCCATTTCTTTGTCGTCTGTTAATAGCAGGTCTACTGCGGGATCTGCACTGTCCAATCGTCCTACTGCATTAATTCTAGGTGCAATCATAAAACCAATTGTTTCTTCATCCACTGCATTTGTTTCTATATTCATCTGCTGCAGCAATGCTTTTAAACCAACATTAGTTGTTTGACGTAGTTTTTTTATGCCTTTTTTGGCAATTAAACGATTTTCGCCTGTTAGCGACACTAAATCGGCAATCGTTCCAATTGCAGCAAACTGCAGTAAATGTTCTGGCACTTCTCCATATAAAGCGTGTGCCACTTTAAAAGAAACTCCTACACCAGCCAACTCATGGAAAGGATACTCGCTTCCAGGAATCCTCGGATGAATAATTGCATAAGCTTCTGGCAATTCAGGTCCAGGTTCATGGTGATCGGTAATAATTAAATCTATTCCTAATTCTTTTGCAATATTGGCTTCATGCACTGCGGCAATACCTGTATCCACCGTTATGATTAAGTCGATTCCGATACTTTTCGCATAACGAAAAGCAGATTCATTTGGACCGTAGCCTTCTGTAAATCGGTTGGGAATATAAAATTGCACATTTGCCCCCATATCCTCTAATGTTTTCATCATAACCGTTGTACTCGTTACACCGTCCGCGTCGTAATCCCCGAATACTAAAATCTGCTCATTATGCTTAATGGCAGCACGAATTCTTTCTACTGCTGTTTCCATATTCAACAGCAAATAAGGATCATGAAAATCCTGATTTTGATCAAATAAAAACTCTTGCGCTTCAGCAACCGTTCGGTAGCCTCGATTAACCAGCAGTGAAGCGACAAGAGGTGTAATGTTTAATTGTTGAACCAATTCAGCAACAATTGCTTCTGATTGATTATTTTGTGTAATCCATCTAGTTTTTGAACGTAACATTTCATCACCCCAATCTATTTATTATACAAGCTGTTTTGCACGCTTTCAACGGAATAACTTCTTAATGAATTTTTAAACTGTTTACACAGTGATCTCGTTTCTGTATTATGAAACATCGAAAAAACTTCAGAGACTTTGTGGAGAGATAGTAGTCTTCTATTCTCATGCATCAAAAAACACCCTCGCTGTATTCATAGAATCCTCCAGTATTCTTCATTGTTAAATTCCGTTTACCTTTGCTTTTATCGGGATTTCCCGCGTCTGCTGGGTACAAAAAAAAAACTGACTTCAAAGGACAATCATTATCGTCCTTCGAAGTCAGCCTCCTTAATGTTTAACTTTCACCTTCAACGACAGGCTGCACTTCCTCGTACTTGCTTAATTTTTCTGCTAATTCTTCTTTTTCTTTTGCAGCTGTTTTTAATTTTTTTTGCAAGGCATAAATTTTTATAATACCTGTAGAGCCAATCATTAAACCGCCAAGAAGAACAGAAATTAAAATAACGAGAACTAATGGCCACTCGCTTTTTCCAAATAAATAATTGACTGTAACCGGTTCTACATTTATTACCGCAAATACTGCTACTATAAGTGCAAACAATATGCCAAATAATAAACTCCACTGTCTTTTCATGTTATTGCCCCCTTATTATTGATGGCATCAAGAGAACTGCCTTCCCTTACATGCTTTTAATCTCCTTTTCCCAATTGCTCGCAACACTAAAACATAGAATAGGCAATCTCAAATTTTTTATCACCTAAAAAGTCCTTCTATAGAACAAAAGCGCAAGCGCCTTGATCATCGCCGTACAAACTGGAAAGGCTTCGACTGAGATAAAGGAAACACGATGAGCGATAGCGAATCGATGTTGACTTATCATAGGGAGATGACCTGAAGTTTGATAGGCGATAGGCGCTGGAGCTGGACGCGGACCAAACTGCTAAGTTATCCACAACTCTATCTCGTTTATAATTTCCTAGACGATTAAAAAACAGAGCCACTCTCTTTATTATAGTCAAAAGACATATTATCTTTTTAAAAATAAGAGAATGGCTCTGCTTTTATGAAGCCCCTTAAACTTGAGGCTGGTCTGTGTTTTTGCGTTTTTCTTTCACTGTAATTAACACACCTTTTTTCTTCAATTCCTTCTTCTTCCACACATACCATAATTGAGAGGCAATAAAGATGGAAGAATAGGCACCGCCAACTAAGCCGATTAATAGCGCAGTAGAGAAGTTCTTAATAGAATCACTGCCGAAAATTAATAATGCAGCAACACAAATAACCACTGTCAAGACAGTATTGACGGAACGTGCAAATGTCTGTCTTAAACTTCGATTAATAATATCTTTAATTTCCTGTGCTGTTTTAATACGTTGTTTCTTGGCTAAGTTTTCTCGAATACGGTCAAATGTAACAATCGTATCGTTGATGGAATACCCGACTATTGTTAATACAGCTGCTATAAAGGTAATATCTACTTCCAGTCTTGTAAAGCTGAAAATAACAACAATAAAAAATGCATCATGCAGCAAGGCAATTACCGCAGCAAGTGCCATATAGATTTCAAAACGAATCGTTACATAAATAATGATGCCGATTGAAGCATACAACAGTGCATAAAAAGCATTTTTAGCAAGTTCTTTTCCGATAGTAGGAGATACAGTGCTTATATTCGGTTCATGCCCGTAAGTATTTTTTAATTCTGTTTTTAATTCAGCAATCTTATCTTTACTAAGATCCCCTTTAATGCGAATTGCACCAATTTGCTGATTGTCTCCTGATATGACGACATCATCTGCTGTAATATCCACTTTTTTCAGCTCTTGCGTTAACTCTTCTGTTGTTAGTGATTTATCTGCCATAATTTCTACACGGGAACCGCTTGAAAAATCAATGCCTAAATTCAATTTAAATACAAATAGAATGATAATTCCGGCAGCAATCAGCACACCAGAAACTGAGAAAAAGATATTTTTGTATTTGACAAAATCAATGCGATCAAACTTCGTCGGCAATGTTAATGTGTCATAATTTTCATTGATGTCTTTTATATCTTTACGATTAACTCCGAACCATGTTGGCTTCTTATTAAAGGCTTTGCTGTTTACTAATAAAGAAAGTAATAATCTCGATCCATATACAGCTGTGATAAAGCTGACTAATATGCTGACGATTAGTAATGTCGCAAACCCTTTAACGGAGCTTGTACCATAAATAAATAGAACGACCGCTGCTAAAATGGTGGTAAGATTCGCATCAAAAATCGTTGATAAAGAGTTTTTATTTCCTGCTTGGAATGCTGCCCGAAGCGATTTGCCGACACGAAGTTCATCCTTGATCCGTTCATATGTGATGATATTGGCATCGACTGCCATCCCAACACCAAGAATAAGTGCCGCTATTCCAGGCAACGTGAGTACACCATTCATTAAATCCAATACAAGAAGATTTAAATAAACATAAACGGTAAGAGTAATAACGGCAACTAGTCCTGGTAGACGATAATACAGAACCATAAATAAAAAGACAATTCCTACTCCAACGATACCAGCAAATACCGTATCTTTTAACGCTTGGTCTCCAAATTGAGCCCCAACACTTGTGGAATATTTTTCAGAAAGTTTCACAGGCAATGCTCCTGCGTTTAATAGATCTGCTAAATTTTTTGCCTCTTGAACTGTAAAGTTTCCTGTAATAGAAACAGTGTCTTGGTTAAATACTTGGCTTACCCCTGGTGCGGATAAGTATTTAGGATTCTGCTTTGCTGCTTCTTTTTGATAAGAATCTCCTTTTTCATAATCCAGCCATATAACCAGAGCACTACCCAAAACTTTTTGCGTCACATCTTTAAACTTGCTTGCGCTTTTAAGCTTAAGAGATACACTAGGTTTTCCATTTTCATCAAAGCCCTGAGAAGCCCCGCCCTCCACAAGATCTGAACCGTCCAATAATTTCTTGTCATTTACGTCACGGAAAGAAAGATTCGCTTCTGTTGATAATATTTCTCTTGCTTTGTTTTGATCCGTAACACCAGCAAGCTGCACACGAATTCGATTATTGCCTTCGACTTGAATGCTTGGCTCGCTTACACCTAAAACGTTAACCCGTTTATCGAGGGCTTTTGCCGTGCTGGATAGTACATCCTTCGTTATTTTTTGTTTTCCACCCTCAATTGGTGTAACTTCATAAAGAACTTCAAATCCCCCTTGAAGATCCAATCCTAGTTTAATATGATTTAAAATATTTTTTGTGGTACCGCCAAGTAAGCCGGCACAAAGTAGGATGATTAACAAGAAAGCAACAATTCTACTTCTTTTTACCATTATGTATTGATCCTCCTCAAAGATAAACAAAAGATGACTTTTCAAACATATAGACAATAACTTCCTATTTAGTATGTTCATGTTGTACTTATATTCTACTATTAAATATAGAGATAAATTTATGTACGTTACAACCATCACAAATATAAGCCATCCTGTTAAAGAGAAAACATGCTCTTTTCGTACAGGATGGCGAAATATATAAGCAGCTATTGTCTGATATAATACAACCATAGTTCTGGCTTTATCGCTTTTCGACAAGATCCCCTATGATCATTCAATTTTTGTTTATAGAATAAACCCATTATGAAACAGATTAAGTTGGCTGTCAATTTGTTCAAAAAAATATCATAATTTTAACATTACTTTAATAATTCCTTTTTCTCTTCTTCTGACAAGACGGAAAAAAAATCATCTGCTCTATATGCTTCTATAGTAGCAAAATTCATATATTCTGCAATTTTTACATTTAATATATCTTGCACCAAAATAAACAATCTTCCGCTGTCAGCAGGCTTTTTCCATTTTTTCTTTGTAAGATAAAACCATAATTCATCTTCTGTTATCGTTTCATATCCAAGTAAATGAAATTCTTCCAATTTACTTTTTAACGCTGGCTGTACCTCTTTTCGATAATGATCATATAAATGTGCTGATAGCATGCTTATAACAGCTCCCTTATTCAATTAATCAGACTGCGTTAAACGTCCGTCCTCTTTCCGCTGTTTGCATCAGCAGGAAGGATTTCACCTCCTAATGCCTCTCGTTAAAAGAAGACCCTTCTGACTCAATCTGAAAAGTTATCAAGATAATTGATTTCATTAATAGAATAAATCGTTCTATTCATTTCTAAAAAAATCAAACGATAAAAAGATGATTCCTTGTCATGCTTTGTCCACATTACTGCATATAGTTAATTGTATAGTATTATTCGCAATTTGAGAAGGCAGGGAATTAAATGTCTAAGTTTTTAAAAGGAACGATGATTTTATTAGTGGCAGGACTTATAACAAGAGTACTAGGATTTATTAATCGCATCGTTATTGCAAGGTTTATCGGGGAAGACGGGGTTGGTTTATATATGATGGTGTATCCAACGCTAATCCTTGTCGTCACAATCATCCAGCTTGGACTGCCTGTTGCAATATCAAAAAACATTGCCGAAGCAGAGGCAGAGGGCAATAATCGAAAAGTCAAATCCATATTGGTTGTATCATTAGCAACCACATTAACGCTTACCCTATTATTTACACCTGCGTTATTTCTATTGGCTCCTTATTTATCGAATACATTATTTACGGATGCAAGAACATTGCAGCCCTTAATGGCGATTACACCCATTATTCCTATCATCGCTGTTTCTTCAGTTTTAAGAGGATATTTCCAAGGACGTCAAAATATGCGGCCAGCAGCTACCTCCCAAGTTATTGAACAAGTTATCCGAATAACACTTATTGCAGCACTTACTAAAGCATTTTTGCCACTCGGCATCGAATATGCCGCTGCAGGTGCGATGTTAGCATCTGTTCTTGGCGAATTAGCTTCCTTGCTTTTTTTATTGGCATCCTTCAAATGGAAAAAATCATTTCCCTTGCGAAAAAGATTCTTCCAATATGTTCGAAACGGAAAAAATACTTTTCAAGAATTAATGCAAGTTGCATTGCCGACAACTGGCAGCAGAATGATAGGAAGTATAGCATGGTTCATAGAGCCTATAGTAGTTGCACATAGTTTATCCATCGCAGGATTGACTGCAGTTAATGCCACTAAGCAATATGGTGTTTTAACAGGTTTTGCCCTTCCATTATTAATGCTTCCTTCTTTTTTCACTCAATCGCTTTCCACTTCCCTTGTTCCTGCAATAAGTGAAGCAAAAGCGAATAATCAATACAAAAAAATTGAATATTTACTGCAGCAGGCGCTTCGGTTCACTTTTATGACAGGTGGACTTGCAGTCGTCGTTTTATATGTTCTCGCAGACCCTCTTATGAATGTTATGTATCATAGTTCAAGGGGAACGACTTTTATTCAGTTGATGGCGCCGTTTTTTATTCTTAATTATTATCAAGGTCCACTTCAAGCCGCGCTTCAGGCACTTAATTTAGCTCGAGCGGCCATGATTAACAGCTTTATCGGCGCTGCTGTGAAGACAGCTGTCATTTTATTTTTAGCCCGCCGCCCTGAATTCGGCATATATGGAGTTGCCATCGCTTTAATCGTTGGATTTATTCTTGTAACCATGCTTCATTTTGCAACAATAATTAAAACGATCAGCTTTACTATTTTTGTTAGAGATTATCTAAAAATGATTTTCATTATATTTTTTACTGCTTACATCGGCATAAAATTAACAAAAATGATGACTTTATTCTCCTTGCCAGTGAAGGTAATGCTGATCACTTGTTTGTTAAGCATGATTTATACCATTCTTTTATTGATTCTAAAGCTAGTGAAAAAAGAAGATTTACAAAAAGTCCCGTGGATCGGTCCGATATTTTCTTAATGACTCCTCCTTTAAAAGGAAGCTCCAATATAGAGAGGAATCGTTCTTCATCTACAGCTTCTTTCTTGGAGAAAGTTATTTATTTATTGATTCTATTTTCCAAAAATGTGAATATGCTTGTACTAGAATATCAAAAAAATTTATACAGATAGAAAGGTTTGGAAGGGAGAGGTTTAAAATCGAGGAAAGCAAGCATGTTGGAAGCGCCGTTTTATATGGGCTTATTTCCATCTTTATTCTTTTAATTACAAGCAGTATTATATTTTCCTTACTATTAAGATTTACATCTCTGCAGGAATCTTCTCTGCAATACATTATTACTGCCGTCTCTTTTGTCACATTATTTTCCGGCGGTTTTATTTCTGGCGGCAAAGGGAAGCAAAAAGGGTGGTTTCTGGGTGGATTAACAGGGCTGATCTATTCTATTATTGTGTTTCTATTCACTTATTTAGGCCTGGATCAACTATTTACATCAGAGCAGTTTATCTACCATATATGCTATACGCTAATCTGCATGATGGGTGGTATTTTAGGAGTAAACCTTTCGAAAGGCACTTAATCCACTTTTTATCCCACTTTTAACGGGCAGTAACCCCCCACCTCAAGATGCCGAGAAATCAAGGAAGCTAGGTGTTGAAACTTGCCCGTAAAGGTCCGATAAGTGCAACTAACCATCAGTGGGGGATAAGGAAAAACCCCCACTGATGGAAGTTTACTTTATAGCATATTAAAAAGCAGCAGGAAATTCCCGCTGCTTTTATGTACTGTTTTATGATTACGCTTTATCTAGTGAAGGACTAGCAGCTGGCGTAACATCGCGAACAGCATTGCGATCGAATGTAAGACGGCTTCCATCTCCGCATTTAATCACAACTGTACCTTCATTAATAGCATCAACTATGCCATGAAGACCACCGATTGTTACAATCTTGTCCCCTTTTTTCAGTTCATTTTGCATTTGTCTCACTGCTTTTTGACGTTTTTGCTGTGGACGAATTAACAAAAAGTAAAACAGGACAAACATTAAAATAAATGGTAATAATCCTACGATTTGTTGCATGTATTTCCCCTCCTTTCAAAGCGTTTTCTATTTAGAAGTTTTTAGCGTTCGGTTTATTAAATCCATAACGTTCAAAAAATTCTTCTTTGAAGTCACCTAAACGATCTTCACGAATCGCCTGACGGACATTCACCATTAAGTTTAACAGAAAATATAGATTATGGTAAGATGTAAGTCGAATTCCGAATGTTTCGTCACATCGTATTAAATGACGAATATATGCACGGCTGTAATTTTTACATGTATAGCAGTCGCAATTTGGATCTAGCGGACTAAAATCTCTTGCATATTTCGCATTTTTTACAACAAGTCGTCCTTCGCTTGTCATACACGTTCCATTTCTTGCAATTCTCGTCGGAAGCACACAATCAAACATATCAATTCCACGAATTGCCCCGTCAATTAATGAATCTGGTGAACCTACTCCCATTAAATAACGAGGTTTATTATCCGGCATTAATGGTGTTGTAAACTCCAACACACGATTCATGACATCTTTTGGCTCTCCTACTGATAATCCGCCAACAGCATACCCCGGGAAATCTAAAGAAACTAAATCTCTGGCACTTTGTTTTCTTAATTCTTCATATTCTCCACCCTGAATAATCCCAAATAAGCCTTGGTCCTGCGGTCTATTATGTGCTTTTAAACAGCGCTCTGCCCATCTGGAAGTTCTTTCAACCGATCTTTTCATATACTCATATTCTGCTGGATATGGTGGACATTCATCAAATGCCATCATTATGTCAGAGCCTAAAGCATTTTGAATTTCCATTGCTTTTTCTGGAGAAAGGAATAGTTTGTCTCCATTTAAATGATTGCGGAAATGCACGCCTTCTTCTTCAATTTTACGGAAATCGCTTAAACTGAATACTTGAAATCCGCCTGAATCGGTTAAAATAGCTTTATCCCAGTTCATAAATTTATGAAGCCCGCCAGCTTCTTTGACAATCTCATGTCCTGGGCGCAGCCATAAATGATACGTATTGCTTAAAATAATATTGGCACCCATCGTTTTTAAGTCCTCTGGAGCCATTGTTTTTACAGTTGCCAATGTCCCAACTGGCATAAAAGCTGGTGTTTCAAAGGAGCCATGGGGAGTATGAACAATTCCCAGCCTTGCTCCTGTTTGTTTACACGTTTTAATGAATTCATAACGTATTGCAGTCAATGTTTTTTTCTCCTTTAGTTATCATCTTTTCATTAGGCTACCCTGAAAATAGCATTGCGCTCTCAATTAGTCCGCAGCCTGCATACACTTCGCTTTCCTGCGGGCGGGCGCCGAGCCGCTTCGTCGCTACGCTCCTGCAGGGTCTCGTCTTTCTCGCTTTCCCGCGGGAGTCTTCGAGTATGCAGGCTGCTCCCTGCTTCAAATACAAGAATAAACTTAAGAAAGCTGCTTCTTTTTCATGCGGCATGGAAACTTTATTGTATGAACATCGCATCCCCAAAACTAAAGAAACGATATTTCTCCTTTACTGCTGTTTCATAGGCATGTAAAATATTTTCTCTTCCTGCAAGTGCGCTTACCAGCATAATAAGAGTGGATTTTGGCAGATGGAAATTCGTAATCATCCCGTCGATGCCTTTAAATTCGTAGCCTGGATAAATAAAAATATTGGTCCAGCCATTTTGTTCCACAAATTTGCCATTATTTGCTGCCGCAATGGTTTCTAACGTTCTGGTGGAAGTCGTCCCAACTGAAATAATTCTGCCGCCTTTTTCTTTCACTTTATTTAATAACGTGGCAGTTCCTGCTGTTAACTGATAAAATTCCGAATGCATTTCATGGGAATCGACATCATCCACACTTACCGGTCGGAAAGTACCTAGCCCAACATGAAGAGTAAGAAAAGCAATATGAACGCCTTTTGTCTTTAACTGGTCCAACAGTTCTTCTGTAAAATGCAATCCTGCTGTTGGTGCAGCAGCAGATCCTCTTTCTTTTGCATACACCGTTTGATATCTGTCTTGATCATCAAGTGTTTCTTTTATATACGGCGGAAGAGGCATTTCTCCAAGCTCATCTAATATTTCATAAAAAATGCCTTCATATTGAAAATCTAAAATTCTTCCGCCATGTTCCAACTCTTTCATACAAACTGCTTTTAGTTTTCCATCTCCAAAGGAAATAACCGTGCCAGCTTTTACCCGTTTTGCCGGTTTTACAAGTGTCTCCCACTGATCGCCTTCCTGCTGTTTTAATAGAAGTACTTCTATATGTGCGCCTGTATCTTCTTTTTCACCATAAAGCCTTGCCGGCAGCACCCTCGTATCATTTAATACAAGACAATCTCCAGGATTTATATAATCAATAATATCTTTAAATGTATGATTGCTTAAATCGCCTGTTGATTTATTAACTACCATCAGTCTGCTGCTTGTTCTATCCTCTAACGGAGTTTGTGCAATCAATTCCTCTGGCAAATGAAAATCAAATAATTCTACTTTCAATTTTGTCACCTATTTCTTTTTACTAGTTATTCTTTTGCATCATTTAATTGAAAATGTTCATAAACGAGATGCGTAACAATTCTCCCTCTGGGAGTCCTTTGCAAAAAGCCAATTTGCAGCAAATACGGTTCATAAACATCTTCAATAGTGTGTGATTCTTCTCCAATTGTTGCTGCTATGGTTTCAAGTCCAACAGGACCGCCTTTAAATTTATGAATCATTCCCATTAATAATTTATGGTCAATATGATCTAAGCCTAAACGGTCTACTTGCAACAGCTCCAGCGATAACTGCGAAATTTCTTTTGTGATGCTTCCATTCCCTTTTACTTGTGCAAAATCCCGCACTCTTCGCAGTAGACGATTGGCAATTCTCGGCGTTCCGCGTGATCGTCTTGCAATTTCCCAGGCCGCCTCTTCATTTATTTCTGTTTGCAAAACTTCTGCTGTCCGTTCTACAATATCCTTTAATTGTCCTTCTTCATAATATTCTAATCTGCTTAATACACCAAATCGATCTCGTAAAGGAGCAGAAATAGCCCCTGCCCTTGTTGTTGCGCCAACAAGGGTAAATGGAGGCAAATCAATGCGGACAGACCGTGCATCTGCTCCTTTTCCAATCACAATATCTAAACAAAAGTCTTCCATTGCTGGATAAAGGACTTCTTCTATCGATCTAGGCAAACGGTGAATTTCATCGATAAAAAGGACGTCTCCTGGTTCTAAAGCTGTTAATATCGCTGCCAAATCTCCAGGACGTTCAATTGCAGGACCTGACGTTGTACGCATATTAACACCCATCTCATTTGCGATAATAGTAGCTAAAGTTGTTTTCCCGAGACCTGGCGGACCGTACAAAAGGACATGATCGAGAGATTCTTCTCTTAACTTTGCAGCCTCTATAAATATTTCTAAATTCTCTTTTACTTTATCCTGCCCAATATATTCTTTTAAACGCAAGGGGCGCAAGCTTTGTTCAAAAGAAACCTCCTGCATATCCGCTTCACTGGAGATAATTCGCTCATCCATATCATCCTCCCCCTTTCTATAAAATTATATGTTAACAAAAAAAGAGCCACCGCCCCTTTGGTACAGGATCTTATCTTATTTATTTTAACAGCAATTGCAATGCCAATTTAATATATTGATCGGTCGTTAATTGCTCTTTCTTTAAACCTGGAGTAATTTTTTTAATTTCTTTTTCCGAATAGCCAAGTGCTGCCAACGCCATGAGTGCTTCTTCCAATGCTTCTGAACGATGTTGTTTTTTCTCCGCTTCTTCTGCATTGAAAAGGTTTGGGAAAAAGTCTGGCATTAAATCTGGAAGCTTTCCTTTTAAGTCAAGGATCATTTGTCGAGCTGTTTTTTTCCCGACTCCTGGAAACTTCACTAAAAATGCTTCATCCTCATTTTCAATTGCCGTTATCACTTGCTCTGGTTCTCCAGATGCCAATATTGCCAATGCACCTTTTGGACCAATTCCTGAAACATTCAGCAGCTTCGTAAATAAGTGCTTCTCTTCTCTTGACCGAAAACCATATAAGCTGATAATATCTTCTCTTACATAATGATAAGTAAATACTGTGATTTCTTGACCCGCTAAAGAAGAAAAAGAAAATGGGTTAGGTGTTTTTATCTGATAGCCGATGCCATTATTCTCAAGAACTATGTATTCTGGTCCAACAAAATCTATTTTCCCTTTAATAAATTCATACAAAATTGTTTCGCTCCCTTTTAAAACCTAATGCTTATTTTATCATATATTAAAGAAAAACTGCCATCCAAGATGATTTTCATAATATTCTAAGAAAAACACAATCGCCCGATTAGCAGCGTATGAACTAACACTTTTAACGAGAAGAAAGAGTTAGCGACTTTTTCCTCACAAAAAAATCCTAACGAACAAAGTTATCATACCTTTTGTCCACTAGGATTTTTTATACATAAATCGCTGCACTGCTATAAGTATTTATACCTAATTTTCCTGATTTTCCAATGTGTACTGTTTAAAGGATTCGAGCACCTTGACATACCTGTCTTTTGTTTTTATTGGAATCCCTTTTTGCAGGTTTTTTTGTTCGTTGGATTCTAATTTCTTCAAGTCTATTTGAAAAAAGGATTGAATGATTTGAGAGTACTCTGGCTTCCCATTATAAATGGTTAAAATTCCTTTATCAGTAATGCCAAAGTAACCATTTGTTTTTAATAATGGGGATATATCATCCACTTCCTGCTTAAATACAAGCTTATTTTTTTCCAAATTTTCCAGCTGCCAGCTGTCATATTTTGACCAGAAATCTTCCATAGACCAAACCGTTTCCTCCAAAGACTCTTCACTTATTTCGCCGTCTAAATAGATTCTTTTTAACACGACATCTACTCTTGCAGGATGCTCTTCATCGCTCCTGCTGTTCGCATAGCTTGCTCTATTCTCCAAAGCAAGAAAGGAAACTAATAGAAGAAAAACAGTTGAGAATAAAAGGAATCTGGTTTTCATTCATAACCACCTCTTTAGTTATTAGAAAACGCGATGCAAAATGACCGCTTTTTCGAAAACTTTCAAACAAAATAAGTTTGTTCTATGCGTTGCAAATAAAACAATGAGTATTTATTTTGTTCGTTTCGCTATTATTCTCACCATATTATTGTTTTTCATTCTTAAAAAATGGCAAATCAATATACCACACTTCTATACAGCTGGGCCAAATAAAGTGCTCCTTCCATCAGTGGGGGTTTTACTGCCCGTTAAGAGTGGGATAAAACAATCAAATTAGACTTCATCCTTAAGAATGTTTTTTGTTGCCTATAAGCATTCGATTAACCTGCATGATCATTTCTTTTATTCCCTCTTCCAATGTCCTTTCAGGCTTCCAGTGCAATAAATAATTTGCTTTTTCAGTCGCAAACTGGCTATTTCCCTTAACTGGTTCCTTTTTAAATGTGTGAACGGTGAGCTCTTCCCCTTCGCAGCCATTATAAATAATTTCTTCTATCACATGGAATGATGAAGTGCTTCCTGACGCTATATTAATGATTTCATTATCTCCTGCAGTTATACTTGCACGAAAAGCTGCTAAAGCATCCTTTATATAAATAAAATCAGCTTGCTGTTCCTCCTCCGGAAAAAAAAATGATTTTTCTTTTATGTATTGATCAATAGCGGAAGAAATTAGCTTTGACTCTTTGTTGTCTAGGCAGCCATAAATAGTCGAAAATCGCAATATTGTATAAGATAATCCATAAAACCGCTGATAATTTTGTATATATTGTTCTTCTATTTTTTTGGATACTCCTAAAAATAAGCTTGGCTGAAGAAAAGCAGTTTCTGCTTTTCGTTCGTTCGATTCTCCATAAACCGCAACAGTGGAAGGGAAAATAATTTTTTTTATATTTGCTGCTGCACATGCCTCTAATACTTCAATAGTCAATGAAATATTCTTTTCAGAAGATTGATAAGAGTCTTTTATACTATTTGATGGGAAAGGAATTGCTTTTAAGTGAATGACATAGTCGACTTGTTCTTCTATTATTATTCTTTTTAGAGCTTGTCTCTCGATCTTTATTTGATAGTAGGATACCGTATCAGATGAAAATGAAACTTCTGGTTTTCTATCATCTACACTGACTACTTTTATATGAGATTCTACTAAATCCTTAACCACTTCCACACCAATACAGCTTGCCCCGCCTGTTACCAATACCTTCACTGATTTTACCTCCACCATTAATATCGCAAATCGTTCATTATAACGAATTTTTATTCCATTATAACCCTTTCATCTAAATAAAAACAACTTATTACTTCTTTATATAGAACAAATCCGTTTAAAAACAGGTTTTAAAAAAATCCCAAGAAGTCTTTGCAGCAAACGTGGACGGACACTAAGGGAGCGAAGTCATCCTTCGCTCCTTGTCATCTTTATTTTCCATGAATAGTATGAAATAGATTATCAAATGAATTTGAAATAGTTTTCTCTGGTTGTCCATCCCTAATTTTTTTATTTATATCTTCGATTCCGGAAAAAATACCTTTATCTGTAACAACGTCTACATTTTTATTATTTATTAGAGGCTTAATTACTTCATTCGTTTTTTGTTTCGCATCATCTTTATTTTTATTGTCTTTTACTTGGATGGCAACAATTACTCTGTCTCCATATACAGCGGTTCGAACATCCTGCACATTATTCACTTTTTCTGCAGCATTCTCAATTTGTCCTGCTAAATCGGTGTCATATACATCGTTTATATTATTGTCATTCCTATCATTCTCTGCTCCTTCATTCCAATTAATCGTATCATTATTATTATTTACATTATTTATATTGCGGGCTTGATAATCCCGTTGATTACCTTCTTCACCATAAGTATGGTCCATTATTTCGGTAATTGGCCCATCATTATCTTCTCCATCCAGCACTCTGGCATTTCCGCCTTTGTTGTCTTCATGGTGTTCATTTGAATAATAGCCAAGCGGTTTCGCCGTATTTAATTTTTTATTATTTGCTTCTTCATCCTGGATTCCGCAGCCAGTTAAACAGATGACAAGGCCAAGAAAAAAAGGTGCAGCCTTTTTTAATTTGTCCACAATTTAGTCCCCCTTTGTATGATTGGAGCATTCTGCTCTCCATTATTTTTTGTACAAAGGGTTCCTTTCATCCTGTTAAGTAAAGGTAGTTCTTTTATTTAATTATTCCATTTTCTCCACCGTTTTCATGATCTTCTGGATAAATTTTCTTCTTTTTGAAAATTGATTTGTAGTCAGTTTGATTAAGTGATGAACCATTCGAGTATTTGTCTGATTATTCTGTCTGATTAACCGATTCCACTCTCGGAATAAATCGCTTGGAAAAGCTAAAGCCGTTAAAAAGCTTTTATTTTTTATTAATGGCTGAAAAACCGCAATTTTTTCTAAATGATAAAACGACCAGTTGATAAGAGGCAAAATTCGATTCGCAAATTGTACATAGTCTACACTTTTTGGACCAATACTAATCAAATCAAAATCAATTAAATATAATAATTCATTTTTACCTCGCAAAAAATTATGATGAGCAACATCGCCATGTAATATTACAGACTCATCATGTTCAAAAAAATGTCTTTCTTTTTGTAAGTATTCTAAAGACCAATCTGCCCAATAGGTTAATGTATTTATTAATTGCTCGTCTAAATAATAACAAACAATCGATGTGTTGCTTTTAAACTGCGCACTTCTTGCCTGCCATTTTTCAATCATTTGATGGTTGGGGAGAATATGTTTATAGCGGTCCACTAATTTTGCAGTTGTTTCATAATACGTATTTAATACGTGTAAAGCTTCCATTCTATTGGCTTTGCTATCATAAGAAAAAACTTGATTATGTGGATCTATATATTCGATACAGCCAAAAATCTGGCGATCCAAAATGATTGGTTCTTCATGAAATAAATAAAAGCGATATGTTCTCGTAAATCCTTCCTTAAGCAAAGAGTTAGTGAACGCTTCCTGTATTTTAAGTTTTTGATAGCTGCTATATTTTTTAATAATAAACCATAAATGATCAGTTTTAATTAAATATACATCTGCTTGTATGCTGATGATATCTTTAATGGTATAAGGAATTTGTTTTTTTAATAAAGAGAGGAGACGATAGAAAAAATAATCGTCCCCCTTTTTGTTAATTTCCATAGTCACTACTTTCATCATCTTGGTAATACGGCATTCCAAACGGTGTTCTTGCATCTACTCCATATGGATTCATTAATGGAGGTTGAGCAAAATTGCCATGGTACGGTGGCATATAAACTGGAGCTGTTCCTCCTGGCCCAAAAACTGGTGGTGTCATTTCTGCTGGCACTGGCGGCTGATTCATCGCAAATGATTCTTGTGAAACATTGCCATTATGCAATTCTTCAGCAGGTGTGTATCCTGGGAACGGAATGTTGCCAACAACCCCGTGAGGATAAGGACTGTGTATCATTGGGTTATATCCATCTGGCCCTACAAAAGGCTGCAGCAATTGCGCCATCTCTGGTCGAAATCCTTGCTGTCCTTGCGGCATTCCACCTCCTGCATCGTAACTTTCTGGGAATGGATAGGCTCCCATTTGCGGAGCAAATCCTTGCTGCCCTTGCGGCATCCCGCCTCCTGCACCGTGACTTTCTGGGAATGGATAGGCTCCCATTTGCGGAGCAAATCCTTGCTGTCCTTGTGGCATCCCGCCTCCTGCACCGTGACTTTCTGGGAATGGATAGGCTCCCATTTGCGGAGCAAATCCTTGCTGTCCTTGCGGCACCCCGCCTCCTGCACCGTGACTTTCTGGGAATGGATAGGCTCCCATTTGCGGAGCAAATCCTTGCTGTCCTTGCGGCACCCCGCCTCCTGCACCGTGACTTTCTGGGAATGGATAGGCCCCCATTTGCGGAGCAAACCCTTGCTGCCCTTGTGGCATTCCGCCTCCTGCACCGTAACTTTCTGGGAATGGATAGGCTCCCATTTGTGGACTGAATCCATGCTCAGGATAATGGCCAGCCTGCGGCATGGAAGGGCCACCACAGCCACAATCATCCATTGCAGGACCAGAATACGGCATTTGCATTGGATCAGATGGCGTCGTATGCATCATTCCCATGTAATCAGAAGATGACTCCTGTTTATAAGGATGTGGAACATCGTGGCCGTGTTCCACAGGCATTTGTCCATAATGCACTAATGGCTGCTGATAATATTCGTGAGGGATATTTCCAGCCTGAGGCATAGCCTGCATACTCCCATAAGGATTATATGCTCCCCCTACTTCTCCATGCTGTGTGTGATGCGGCATATAAGGGTGGGAAGAAGACTCATCCTGCCAATGGTGATATGCTGTTGGTGCAACACCAGGAATTTGTTCCGTTTCAATTGGCACTGGAGGACAAACTCCAGGCGGAAATCCAGATCCTGGCATCATTGGTGATACACAAATTGGCTGATATGGAATAATCGGTGGACAGACTTCTTGTTGAACTGGTACTGTTTCTTTGACAATCGGTTTTGGTTTAGGCAGTGGTTTTTCAATTTCTATATCAACATCCACATTTGTCATGTTCATTGAATAGTAATTATTAATGTCAATTTCAGGAATAATTGGTGTTGGCATTTTAGGGGTATATGGTTTTTCTTTTGGCATCTCTTTTATCGGCATTTCCTTCTTCGGCACCTCTTTTTTCGGAGTGTATTCCATAATAGGCGCTGTTTTTGGCTTTTCTTTTACAAATGGATGCTCTGCTTTTGGCATTTCTTTTTTTGCTCCTACAATTGGAGCTTCTTTTTTTATGTTACCTCCAGTTGTTGGAACTTTAATTTTCATTCCGGGCATAATCATATCTGGATTACTGAGCTGGGAATTTAACATCTTGAGCTCTTCGAAACTTACGCCATATTTTTTTGCGATTTTCCAAAGAGTATCCCCTTTCTGTACGATATGGATCTTCACTATAGCTTCCCTCCTATGCATATGTCCATATAGTCTATGTTGTTAGGATAAAATTGTTATTGTTCTACACAAAAATCTATGCTGTTTTTTTATGAATTATGTGCTGGTCGTGTAAGTCACTTTCTTGCTCTTGTATTCATTCCTAATAAAAATATTTATTCTCTATTCAGAAATTTCTTCTTTTCCTTATAAAGATATAAAATGATTAGTGTGAATATTATTCCTTTTGGTAAAATAGTACAAGTAGTTTTATTTCCTTGTTTTATCACTTATTAAAATTATTTCTTTACGCCCATATACATATATAGCCTTTACTGCTTTAAAATTATCATTTAATACAAAAACAAAAGGGGAGATTCTATGACAGATTCAAAAAAACTTTTAGGCGAGGAAAGAAGAGCATATATACTCTCATTATTGCAGGACCATGCACGGCCTTTTACAGGAAGTGAACTGGCGAAACGTACAAATGTAAGCAGACAAATCATCGTGGGCGATATTACCTTGCTAAAGGCAAAAAACGAACCAATAATAGCTACCAGTCAAGGCTATTTATATTTGCAGCAGTCAAAGCCAGTACTTTATGAAAAAATCGTCGCATGCAACCACGGGCCGGAAAGAACAGAGGAAGAATTGAATTTATTAGTGGACAACGGAGTTACTGTAAAAGATGTAAAAATTGAACATCCTGTATATGGGGATTTAACAGCTTCCATTCTTGTATCGAATCGAAAAGAAGTAAAGAGATTTATGAAAAGAATAAAGAATACAAATGCCGCCTATTTGTCGCAATTAACGGAAGGCATCCATCTGCATACTTTAAGTTCGACTTCAACGGAAGCTTTGGAAGAAGCTGTAGATGCATTGCGAGACGCTGGTTTTTTAATGGAAGATTTAACATAAACGCTGTTATTATTAAAAATGTACAAAACATTTGCACACAGCGCCTGACAACAAATATAAGCCAATCTACAGAGAGATCGTTTTAACCTTCCTGTAGATTGGCTTTTAAAGCGGAGTTTTGAATGAAACTAGACTCTTTCTAACTGAAAGTCAGCAATATTCCTCAGTTTTTCAAGCGCCTCAACTCAATTAAGGGACATACTATTTTTATTTCACCCGCTTCTTCTTATCCCAATCTTAACAGGCAGTAAGATCCCACCTTAAGGTGCTGAGAAATCGAAAAAGCTAGGTAGGGGATAACTGCCCGTTAAGGTACGAGGAGGTCCACAAACGAAGGACGCCACTTCCTGTCGCAACGTTTGTGTGATCCACATCCTTTGGAACGCAAGCTTTCCATCAGTGAGGGATGAAGAAAACATGAAGAAAACGCCTACTGATGGAAAGGTTCACTTTATTTAATTTCATAAAAAGGATAACTTCCAAGTAATTGAACTTTGCAGCCAATTGCTTCTAGTTCTCCGATAGCTCCGGGAATTAAAACATCATCTATTTTCCTATCAAGATCAATGATAAAAAAGTAGTTTCCCAATCCAGTTTTCGTTGGTCTTGATTCAATTTTTATTAAATTAAGCTTTCTCCAGGCAAATGCCGATAACACTTGGTGTAATGCGCCGAACCTGTCTGATGGCAATGTAACCATTAAACTTGTTTTATCTCCTTTATGTACACAATGAGTAGAGGCAAATTCTATCTCTTTTTTTGAAAGAATAAGAAAGCGAGTATGGTTATTATCAAAATCATGGATATCTTTTTTTACGATCGTTAATCCATATTCTTTTGCCGTCATTTCATTTCCAATCGCTGCACCTTTTATTTCAGGATGTTCTTTAATATATTGTGCTGCCGCTGCAGTAGAAGTAGTATTTTCAACTCGGATTCCATTCCATTGTGAATGAAGAAATTTGTGGCATTGTGCAATTGCATGAGAATGACTGTAAATAACCTCTATTTCCTCCCAATTTTCTTGATGCAAGGGATGGATCATTAATTGTTGTTTAATTGGAACAGTTATTTCTCCTATTATTGGTATATTCACCTCATGTATTAAATAATCCATTGTAATATTAACCGAACCTTCAAGTGTGTTTTCAATAGGGACGAAAGCAACATCCACTTTATTTAACATCACAGCATCAAAACAATTAGGAATTGTTAAATATGGAATTGCTTCTTCTTCTGGAAACATATTTTTTACTGCTATATTTGTAAATGTTGCTTTTGGTCCTAAATAACCTACTTTCACTTTTATTCTCCTCCACATATTTCCACTCTTTTATTTATTCTGACATTTCATTTTTCCATTTTTATCCCACTCTTAACGGGCAGTAAGACCCCCACCTCGGAGATGCTGAGAAATCGAGGAAGCTAGGTGGGGGATAACTGCCCGTAAAGGTCCGATAAGTTCAACTATTCATCAGTGGGGGATGAAGAACCCCCCACTGATGGAAAGGTTCACTTTATTATATTTCATCTGGCAAGCCCCCTTCACTTCTAAGCTTGAGGGTACAAAGAAGAGAAGGTGGAGACACTAAACTTGCCCGAAAATATACTAACCGAATCATTGGCTATAGGTGCAAAAAAAAGAGTGACAAAATAATGTAGCCGGCAAACGAAGAGAATTCGTTTCATTTACATCGTCCGTCTCTTCCATCATTTTATCAATCTCTAAAATTTAAGCCCCAGAGCTCAATACTTCTACTTTTTCCACAAACTCCAGTTCCCGCAGTCTTTCCAATAACGCATTAATGGATATTTCCATATCAGCTGTATTTAAGGAAAGGGTCACGTTGGCTCTGCCTTGCAAAGGGATCGTTTGATGAATTGTTAAAACATTGCATCCTCCAGAAGCAACAACACCGAGTAATTTGGATAATGTTCCTGAACGGTCTTCTATAAAGAAAAACAGTGTAATTAATCGTTCTTTTACAACCGTATGAAAAGGAAAAATAGTATCTCTGTATTTATAAAAAGCACTTCTGCTTAAATCGACTTGTTGAACGGCATCAAAAACAGATTCCGCTTTTCCTCTCTCCAATAACTCTTTTGCATCAAGTGTTTTTTTCATTGCTTCTGGGAGCACATCTTCTCGAACTAGAAAAAATTTCTGATCGAATTTATACTGTTTCATTTCCTCACCTCAAAAGGATCTATCCACATTAATCAATAAACTCGAATTCGTAATCCATTAGCTTCACAATATCTCCATCTTTTGCACCACGTTGTCTTAATTCCTCATCGATGCCCATTCCGCGCATTTGTCGTGCAAATCTTTTTACAGATTCATCACGGGAGAAATCTGTCATCTTAAACAGCTTTTCAATTCCATCACCAGATAATATAAAGCTGCCGTCCGAGTCACGGGAAATATAGAACTGGCGTTCATCCGCTTCATGTTTATAAAGCACACGATGCACTCCGGCTTCTACTTCCACTTCTTCTAATGGGAATTCAGCTGTATGTTCTAATTTATCAGCAATAGCAAACAATAGGTCTCTTAACCCTGATCTTGTTACTGCGGAGACAGGGAAAATAGGATAATCTTCTTTCAAGTGCTGTTTAAAGATTTCTAAGTTTTCAGCTGCATCAGGCATGTCCATTTTATTGGCCACAATGATTTGCGGGCGTTCTAATAAACGCATATTATATTCTTGCAGCTCTTTATTAATGGTTACATAATCTTCATAAGGATCTCTTCCTTCTATTGCAGCCATATCAATAACATGAACAATTACTCTCGTCCGCTCAATATGACGAAGGAATTGATGCCCCAACCCAACACCAGCATGGGCGCCTTCAATTAGTCCAGGTAAATCTGCCATTACGAAGCTTCTGCTGTCTTCTGTTTCTACCATACCTAAGTTTGGTGCAATCGTTGTAAAATGGTAGTCAGCAATCTTTGGTTTAGCAGCAGAAACAACAGAGAGCAGCGTGGATTTACCAACACTCGGAAACCCAACTAAACCTACATCAGCCAATACTTTTAATTCAAGCACTACTTCTCTTTCTTGTCCTGGTTCACCGTTTTCAGATAGCTCTGGAGCAGGATTGGATGGACTAGCAAATCTGGAATTACCACGGCCGCCTCTTCCGCCTCTGGCAATCACTGCTTGTTGACCATGTTCTGTCAAGTCTGCAATAACTTCCTTTGATTCAGCATCTGACACGATCGTCCCAGGCGGCACTTTTACAATCATATCCTTCGAGTTTTTCCCATGCTGATTTTTAGACATTCCATGTTCCCCTCGAGGAGCTTTAAAATGGCGCTGATAACGGAAATCCATTAATGTTCGCAATCCTTCTTCCACTTCAAATACTACATTTGCGCCTTTTCCTCCGTCCCCGCCAGCTGGTCCGCCCTTTGGTACATATTTTTCTCTGCGGAAAGCAACCATACCATTGCCTCCATCTCCGCCTTTTACGTAAATCTTGACCTGATCAACAAACATATCTTTTTTCCTCCTGAACGATCGAAAACTTTTGTCTTATAAGGCTGTTGCCAAACGCTCGCTTTTCTAGCTGCTAGACTTTGCTCGGGTGCTCATTACCCTAAGCTTTTAGCTCCTTACAAAAGTCTGTCCTTACCGCCACAAAATACAAACGTTTTCGATCAGCCTGCAGTTTGTGTTAAAACTACTTTGTCTACACTCTGCGAAAATATTTTGTTTTCTTAATATAATAATGAAGTAATTTTTTTTTTGCTATTAGGGAAACATGGACAATTTAAGGATTAATTCATCTTCTGTTAATTCTTGCAGTATTACTTTTAAATTACTGGAAGCTTCTGTTTTTAAAAAATGATGGATAGCCTCTTTATTTTCTATTATTCCGCTAAAATCAAAATAAAAACTAACTTCCGTGAATTGTGGATCAATGGACACAGACAAATGATTTTCTGCATATGCTTTAATACTGCAATGCAGCACCTCAAAAAACTTGGCAGTCCAATCCGTAAGTGCAGTATCTTCTATATGTAGACACTTTCCATCGTTTAATACTTCATATTCTAATTGGAAGGAATAATTTTTCCAATTACTAGTTAAAAGCAATAGTGCAAATTGGGGAATTTCCAAATTGGACAGTCTAGCTTCATTCTGTGATTCCATTATTATTTCTTCAATGATTTCCTTTACACGTTCCTCTTTATTTAATGCTAGATTACCTTTTATCAATTGGATTTTATTTAACCAATCATGACGTACATGTCTTAAAAAATCTATTGTATTCCAGTCTTTATTCATCTCTGTACTCCTACACGGTTATTAAGTGTCAGAAGACTGCTTGAAGTTAGTATAACAAAAAAGTAAACATTGCGTAAAAATAATAGGTTAAAAAATGAAAAAATCTTATTTACATAAAAAGATCATTCAACTCTTAGACAGAGAGCAATACATGCTGCTTTCTGTCTAAGAGCTGAAGGTAGAAATCTTCCCAGAATCCTTTATCCATAAAGCATTCCTAAATTCAAACAAAAGGGACTGCCCCATATAGCCTCGTTCCCTCAAATGCCCCCTTCTTTAAATGCAGATAATAAGCCATTGCATGCTCTACATAAAATTGGGTGGAGGGTGGACTTTAATATAATGGACAGCCCTCATATTATACGGCAAACACGGAATGTATGGTTTAACCAAATGAGTCGTAATAACGCTCGCTTCAAGTCTGTGCTTATCGTGATTTTATTCGTCTTTACAAATTGATAGGCTGACTCAAGGTATGAGTCAGCCTATCATTTGAAGCTTAAGCTTCTTGTGCTGCTGGGTATACGCTAACTTGTTTGCGATCACGACCAAGACGCTCAAATTTAACGATTCCGTCAACTTTTGCGAATAGTGTATCATCACCGCCACGACCAACGTTTACTCCTGGATAGATTTTTGTACCGCGTTGACGGTAAAGAATGCTTCCACCAGTTACTAATTGACCATCTGCACGTTTAGCACCTAAACGTTTTGAAATAGAGTCGCGTCCATTCTTTGTAGAACCTACCCCTTTTTTCGATGCAAAAAACTGAAGATCTAATCTTAACATTCGTTCCACCTCCTATTTAATTATAAGTGATAGCCACGTATTTTCCATAGTCTTTTTCAATCGTCTCGAATGAAACAACCATGCCTTCTAAAAGAAGCTGTATTTTTTGTCTGCTTTCCTCCGCCATTTCTTTTGGAAGTGTACAGCTTAAAAACCCGCCATCTTTTCCTTGCTTTATAATGGGAGTGATGCCTGTAAGGGCAATAACAGCATTAATGGTTCCAATGGAAACAGCTGAAACTCCAGCACATACAATATCATTCCCTTTTTTTGCAAATAAAGCATGTCCGCTGATTGTAAACGATTCAATAAGACCTGAATCTGCTTTGTTAATCGTAATATCGATCATGCAAACTCAACCTTACGCGTTGATTTTTTCGATAACAACTTTAGTATATGGTTGACGATGACCTTGTTTTTTACGGTAATTTTTCTTCGCTTTGTATTTGAAAACGATGATTTTCTTTTGACGGCCTTGTTTTTCAACTTTAGCTGTAACAGTAGCTCCTTCAACAACTGGACTTCCTACTTTTACATTTTCTCCGCCAACGAAAAGAATTTTGTCAAAAGTAACCGTCTCGCCTGCTTCTGCATTTAATTTTTCAATGTAGATAGCTTGACCTTCTTCAACTTTAATTTGCTTACCGCCAGTTTCAATAATTGCGTACATAAACTGCACCTCCTTGTTAGACTAAGACTCGCCAATCACAGGCGTTTTGCTTACCGCAAAAACTTACTTACCTGTTCTGAGCGGTTGTAGAGCACGGGTGCTACAAACAACATTAAAATACTAACATGATTATCAACTGCTGTCAATGAATTTAATAGGAACACTTTTCTGCTGAAAAATAACCCCTGTTATTTTTTCGATTCTCCTGCATAGATAATGGAATAATACGGTTTCGGCATGCCGCTGCTTTGAAATGTCAGTTTGAATCCTAACATTTCTTCCAACCGGTTTTTATGCCTATTTTTTTCACCAGAAAATACACGGATCACATCCTCCGTTGCATCAATGACAATCGATTCGCAATCTGTGTTCCAATACTCCCATAGTTCTCTTTCTAATTGAAATGCGGTGCTTTCCGGACTTAAGACAAAACCAGTTCCATCACAAACCGTACATTTTGTATGCAGTACCTCTTTGATCGCTTTTACTGTTTTCTTTCTCGTTAATTGCAGAATGCCTAGAGCTGTAAATCCTATTACTTTTGTTTGGCGGCGGTCCTGTTTCAACGCTCGAATCATTTGATCTTTAATTTGTTCTTGATTTGCTGTGGGCATATCAATAAAATCCACTAATACAATACCGGAGATATCGCGGATTTTTAGTTGCCTCGCTACTTCGATTGCAGCAAGCTTATTTGTTTGAAAAGCAGTATCCTCCATCCGCTGCTTCCCTTCAAATTTGCCTGTATTTACGTCAATAATCGTTAATGCCTCTGTTTCATCTATAATTAAATAAGCGCCATTATCAAGCCATACAATTCTTTTTAATGCATGATTGATTTCTTTTTCGATATCATAATAAGAGAAAATGCCTTTCTTTTGCTGGTAGAACTCAACTTGAAGATGAGCATATTTACTGCTCCATTTTTTTGTTTCTTCTAAATCATCTACTATCACTTCTGCATGATCCAATTGATCCAAAACATTTTTCAGCTCATGATCAAAATCGTCCTTTTCCTTTAATAAGGCTACTTTTTTCAGCGGCGCTGCCATCTTTTCGATTGTTTTATACTGTTCCCGGAGTTCATCCAGTTCTGTAGCCAATTGTTCTTTTGACCTGCCAGCAGCAGACGTTCGAAATATGATTCCTTCTTTTTCAGTTGTTAATTCCTTTCCAATTAGGCGTAAAAAACGGCTTTTTTCCTTATCTTCAATTTTTTTGGATACTGCCGTATATCGTCCAAACGGCATATAAATAAGATTGTCTCCTGCGAATTCCAAAATGCCTGTTAATTTAGGTCCCTTTGTACCGGCAGCATCTTTAACTACTTGTACAAAAACTCGTTCACCTTGCTTAACAAAGGAAGAAATGCTAATTTTCTTCTTTAATTCTATATTTCGTTCATCAGAAACATAAGAAGCCATTTTCTCTTTTGATAAATATCCGCCTTTTCCTTCGCCAATCTCTACAAAAGCCGCATTCATGCCCGGAGCCACTTTTGTCACTTGCCCTAAATAAATATTATCAACCGATGAAACTTGCTGCGGTTGTTGAATATACAGTCGTTCCAGCTTATTATCTTTTAGATAAACAAAACGTTTTTCCATTGTTTTTATATTTACTAACACTTTATTCAATTAATTCACCCTTTATATGTCACGATAATTTCTCTTATGATCATATATTATATTTAGAAAAAGAGAAACTTTCATCCAATAACACAGGGTTTTACAAAAAAATTGTCCGAAATGAAATTCTCTTTCTAAGAAATTCATTTCGGACAAATAATAAAAATTATGCAGGATAAATTAGATCCCCTATCTTAACTGAAACTAATTTATCCGTAAAATAGGCATGGAGCACTTCGTTTTCATCCAGCATCCTCTTTTCTTTTCCTTTTGAAGTAATAATAATAGGATGCTTGCACCCTCTGTGGAAGTGTTCCAACACATGAAAAATCTGTTCCTCTTCATCCACTTTTATTGGTTTTAATTGTCGAAGCTCTTTTGATTTGCCATAATATCTTTCTAATAAAAACCGCATAAAAACATACTTGCTTTGCTTCCATTCATAATAAAGGGAAAAAGCTAAAAAACAAATAATAATCCAAGCATTTATATTTGTCGGCATTATGATTAAAACTGTGAAAAAAAACAAGAGGATGCCGATTATAGATGACAGCAAGGATAACCGGTGGGCAACTGAAAATGATTTTTTTAATGATAAATAAAGAAATACAACCTTTCCGCCATCCAATGGCCAGATCGGCAGCAAATTAAACAAAAGTATCATGCTGTTATATTGCCAAAATGCTTCATAAAAAGAGAGAGAAAGCAGTCCATTGATATAAAGCAAATAGGCAAGACCAAACATCCAGATATGCTGAATTGGACCTGCGATAATCACAATTGCTTCTTCTTTCAACGGACGATTTCCGTGCTCATCCAACTCTGCAACTCCTCCAAATGGCAATAAAGCAATTCGTTTTATTCTCCAGGAAAAAAACGAAGCTGCTACTCCATGTCCTAATTCATGAATGAAAATAATAAAAATCAGCATACATAATTCATAAAAATGGGCAGTCATTACACCGATTGTAATGACAACCCATAATAGTGGATGAATATACAAATGGTTGAATACACGAAGGAATTTATTCAAAATCAATCACCTGAATTGGATTGATAAACTCGTTATCCTTTTTAATGGCAAAGTAAAATAATCCTAACGAATCATTATGTTCATAACTGGATGCAACGCCTACTTTATCGCCCTTTTTTAAAACAGAATATACTTTTACATCCATCTCTTTTAAATTTCCGTACCATGATTCGCTTTTATCGCTATGCTGAATGATCACCGTGTTGCCAAACCCTTCTTTTTCACCTGCAAAAACAACCGTTCCTTCATTCATTGCCTGAACCGTTGTATCACTTCCTGTTTCAATCGCAACTCTTTGTCCATTATCATTAAAGTCTTCCAGGATCTTCCCAGAAGCTGAAAGAGCGTAATGCTGCAGTTGATTATCTTCGTTCGTATTCGTTTGGTCTGTTTTATCTGTCGGTAAAAAAGCAAGCGGTTTGCCAAACTGTTGTTCATACCATTTCGAAACGCCTGCAAAATTAAACTCTTGATTCATTGATTCTCTGATGACCTTTTCCGCGGGTGCAAAAGTCTCCGAATGTTGTTTTGTAATGATAGCAACAGTCAAAAACAGGATGGCAGCACCTAAAATCTTTAATAAGAACAATTCTTTGCGAAACAGCGGATGGATAGGTTGATAATCATCGTCATAAGGCTCATTCATTCGTTGGAAAGTTGGTTCATCCTCATCATCCCAAATTATTCTGCTATCGATATTTTTTTTCATTCTTGATTGTTCTCGTTTTCTTTTTTCAATCCTTTTGCGAATATCATCCGTTCGCGAATTCATTACACACCCCTCCCTTGCACTTTCGCCAGATTTGTACAAGTCTATGAACAAGCATCGGAGAGTATGACTAAAACAGCAAAAAAAAAGGCTTCTCTAGTAAGAGGCCACTGAAAAAATGTTTTATCCCACTCTTAACGGGCAGTAAGACCCCTACTGATGGAAGTTAACTTTATAATATTCACTTTTTCAGTGCCGTCTCTAGTACGAACCGTTTTTTTTCTAAGCATATACTATACTATTTTGCTCCAAAGAACATTTTAATTTTCGCAAATACACCTTTCGATTCCTCTTCCAAATGTTGAAGCGGCACAGATTCCCCAAGAATTCTACGGGCAATATTACGGTAGGCAATAGATGATTTGCTGTTAGGATTTAGAGCGATTGGCTCCCCATTGTTTGAAGCTCGAATCACTTCATCATCATCTGCCACAATTCCTAATAAATCAATGGACAAATGGGTTGTTACTTCATCAATATCTAGCATATCTCCATTCTTCACCATATGATTACGAATGCGATTTATGACAAGCATAGGCGGAGCGATATTTTCTTCCTTTTCCAATAAACCGATGACTCTATCCGCATCCCGAACAGATGATACTTCTGGTGTTGTAACAACAATTGCCTTGTCTGCACCTGCGACTGCATTTTTATAGCCTTGTTCAATACCTGCCGGACAATCAATAATGATATAATCATAGTCCTGCTTTAATCTCAGCACCAATTCTTTCATTTGACTTGGATGAACCGCTGTTTTATCACTTGTTTGCGCTGCAGGCAGTAAGTATAATAAATCATCAAATCGTTTATCTTTTACTAGCGCTTGATGTATTTTGCATCGTTCTTCTACTACATCTACTAAATCATAAATAATTCGATTTTCAAGACCCATAACGACATCCAAATTTCTAAGGCCGATATCTGTATCTATTAAACATACTTTTTTACCTTGCAGGGCAAGAGCAGTACCAATATTTGCACTAGTTGTTGTTTTGCCAACTCCACCTTTACCAGATGTTACAACAATTGCTTCTCCCATCCTAAAGTCCCCCTTCCAATTTTGTTAAATTAGGTCTTAAATGGGTTAAAACTTGCAATCTATCGATTAGGATAACGCTATTATCCACATAAGCACATTCCATATCGCGCTTTTCTTTTTCAGGGTAGTGATCTGGCGCTCTATTTATTAAACTGCTTATTCGCAGCTGAGTAGGTCTCATGACAGAAGCAGCGACAATCGCTTGATCATTTCCATTGCAGCCTGCATGGGCAACACCTTTTAACTGCCCCATAATAAAAATATTTCCTCCGGCAACTACCTTCCCGCCGGGATTAACGTCGCCAATTAATAATAAATCTCCTGGAACCTCTAAAATTTGGCCAGAACGGACAATGCTTGTAACAGAAACTAATTCATTTTCACTTGCCCATTTTTCCGCTTCTTGCTTTGTTACAATCATGCTATTGATAGAATGTACCGATAGATTTTTTTTTGACTGTATTAAGCTTGTTATTTCTTCTTGTTGATCTGCCGTCAGGTATCGATACCCAAGCTCTACATTTACCGTAATGTCTGTTCGGTCTCCATGCATGCCAGAGCTTTCACTCAGTTTTGAAGCGAGTTCCTGTTTCAATTCTTCAAAAGAACAATTATCGTTTAGATGTAGACTTAATCCATTTTTTGTTCCTTTAATTGTTACTAAATGCTTTTTTTTCATTTCAAGATGTTCACCTCTGCTAGGAAAAAGGAATACATTTTTCAAATTTTCTATCTCTTTTTTATCTATCTTTCTTTCTGCTTTTCAAACTTTCAGCTTCATTCCATTTTTTTATAGACAAGCACTTTCATTTTCGTTAAAGTTTGAAAATATATTTTTTTCAAAAGATAAGAAAGTATAAGTTTTCTAAAGTCTGACAAGTGTCTAGCGCAAGCACCCTATCGACTTCAACGCTTCCCTCATCTCGTTTGCGTAGTCAACATCGAATCACTACGTTCTTCGTGTTTCCTTTATCTCACTTAAGGTACACAAATTAAGAACGCCACAACCTTATGTCTTCGTTTGTGTGATCCACATCCTGTGGAACTCAGCTTTTTCCGTCGATGAGCAAGGGCGCTTGCGCTTTTCTTATCTAGTTATAGATTTATTCGAAACGCTTTAAAAGGCAATAGATATATTTAAAAGGATTCCCTTTTACATTCGACAAAACTCTTAAAAATCCTTTCTAGATAATTCTACATTTGCAAAATGATCACATTCTGCCTCTAATTGCATATGCAACAGAAGAATACATAATATTACTAGAAAATCCCTTTCCAAAAAGAAAAAAACACTTTTTGTGAAAGGGTAATAGTAGAGTAGACACAACAAAAGCATCTGAATCTTTTTCCTAGCAGTACGTTCTATTCCCTTCTTTCATCCGCATATTTTTCGAAAAATCGTTTAAAAGGATAAGCGACAATGATCAAAAAGGCCGTATTTAAAATCAACGTTGGGAAAAGACGCAAATTAAGAAAACTATTAAAATCCATACTGGTACGATGAATGATGAAAATCATCTCATAGACAACCATTTCCAAAATGGTTATTCCCAATAATGATACGATGGAAACAATTAAAATGTTACTATGAAAGATTTTCATAATTTTACTGCAAATATAAACAACAAATGGAAAAACAAAAAAATAAATGCCCAATATTTCTGTATAGACTATATCAAACATTATTCCAAATGCAAACGCATAAATAATACCTATATTCCGACTTCCGTAAATAGAAAGAAAAAAAATCGCTAAAATTAAAAAATGAGGAACTAATATTCGATTACTATGAAAAAGTTCAGCTGGCAGCAGCTCTACAAAAATGCTTTCTAGCATAAACATTAATGCTAATAAACCACCTACTAAATACTTTCTCATAGTCCGTCCTCTTCCTCAACCTGCTGTCCAGGTGTTTTTACAATCATAACATGTTCAATGTAATAAAATTGAGCAGCAGGTTCTATATAAGCTTTTTTAGTTAGCCCATCTTCAACCGGTTCTACTTTTACTACTTTTCCTATCAGCAAGCCTTTAGGAAAAACTCCACCCATACCAGAAGTAGTAACGAATTGTCCTTTTTCTACTTTTACTTTTTTCGGCTCCTGCTCTTCTGTCCATTGCATTATAAGCTGTTTAGATTCTTTATCATAATCTACAACCAAGCCGAATACAGTGCTTAACTTTTTCTTTTTGTCACCTTGAATAACAGCAGAAATGCGATTTGTCGGGTCTTCCGAGCTTAACAGCTGAACCGTTGCTGTACCGGAACTGACTGATTTTATTTTGCCAATTAACCCGGAAGATGTCATAACCGCCATATTTTTCTTCACGCCATTTCTTGAGCCTTTATTTATCGTTAATAATTCATTCCAGCGGTCAGAATTCCTTCTAAAAACCGTCGCATTCATTGGTTCATAATCACTTAAACTCTTTTTTTCTTTTAGTACTGCACTTAATTCATCTTTCTCTTTTTGAAGCCCTTGTACTTCAGCTTCTAGCATCGCTAAGTTTTGCACCTTGGATTTCAACTCTTTATTTTCTTCGTATGTATTTTGCAAATCGCGGACATTATCAATAAAGCCTGCTACATAATGAGCAGGTCTTGATACAAGGGTTTGCACCCAGCCGGTAGTATCTTTAATAAATTGCTCCGGCCAGGTAAGCTGATCACGGCTCCTAATGGAAAACCCTATTAATGCCACGAGAATAATAATACTGACAAGCAAAATAATCAATCTTTTATTCATAAAAAACTGTGGCATGCTTCTTTACCCCTCAATCTTTTTAACCATATTATCGTGAATCTTTTGCCTTGTTTTTAAATAGATGGATATGGTCAAGTGCTTTTCCAGTACCTGATGCAACACAATCTAATGGATCTTCTGCAATGACTACAGGCATTTTTGTTTCTTCACTAATAACTTTATCAAGGTTGCGAAGCAATGCCCCTCCGCCAGTTAACACAATTCCTCTATCCATAATATCTGCCGCTAATTCAGGCGGTGTTTTCTCAAGCGTTACTTTTACTGCATCCACAATAGCAGAAACCGTATCTTTTAAAGCTGTTGCTATTTCATCCGCGCTGATTTTGATCGTTTTCGGCAGACCTGTTAATAAGTCTCTTCCACGGATATCCAAATTTTCTATTCCTTCAGGATCTCCAGCAGAACCAATTTCCATCTTAATCATTTCGGATGTACGTTCACCAATCATCAAATTATATGTTTTGCGAATATAATTCACTATCGCATCATCCATTTCATCACCAGCAATGCGAATGGATTGACTTGTTACAATACCTCCTAAAGAAATGATGGCAACTTCTGTTGTACCGCCGCCGATATCAACTACCATACTGCCTGTAGGCTCCCAAACAGGAAGGTTTGCTCCAATTGCAGCAGCAAATGGCTCTTCAATTGTATAAGCATCACGTGCACCTGCTTGACGAGTAGCATCAATTACTGCTCTTTCTTCTACTGCTGTAATTCCAGATGGCACACAAATCATTACATATGGCTTCCCTGAAAAATAGCTTTTATTTCTCATCGCTTGTTTAATATAATATTTCATCATGGTAGCAGTTGTTTCGTAGTCAGCAATTACTCCGTCCTTCATCGGACGTAGAGCAACCACGTTGCCAGGCGTTCTACCAATCATATTTTTAGCATCATTGCCGACTGCCACTATGCTTTTTGTATCTGTTTGCAAAGCAACTACAGAAGGCTCTCTTACGACAATTCCTTTTCCTTTTACATAAACTAATGTATTTGCAGTTCCTAAATCAATTCCAAGATCTCTTGTTCCAATACCAAACATCGTTGTATCTCCCTTTCTGAAACTAATGCTATTATTTACAAGTAGATAGATTTTTCCTCATATATAAATATGTGCGTGTTGTTTTTGTCATAAAAAGACATATTAAGTCAAAAAAATCATAAACATTATTATATCCTATAACCTGAAAAATGAACAGTATCATACATATCCTTTTTCCTTTAAACTGACAAATTTATTTTCCCCAATTATGATATGATCCAGCAAATCTATGCCGATAATTTTTCCGCATTCCACTAACCTTTTTGTTACCTCAATGTCTTCCCTGCTCGGCGCGGGGTCTCCTGATGGATGGTTATGAAGGCATACAATAGAAGCAGCTGAACGTCTAAACGCTTCTTTATAAACCTCGCGCGGATGTACTATTGAAGCGTTTAAGCTTCCGATAAAAACCGTTTGTTTATGCATTACTTGATTTTTTGTATTTAAGTATAAACAAACAAAATGTTCCTGCGTAAGAAAACGCATTTCATTCATCATGTATTTTGCTGCATCTTCTGGTGAACGAATAGAGTAGCGATCGCTGTACGCTAAATTAGATACCCTTCTTCCTAATTCTATTGCTGCTAATAGCTGAATCGCTTTAGCTGTTCCAATTCCCTTTAAAGACATTAATTCATCAAGACTAGCATCTTTCAGCAGTCGCAGTCCATCGAAATGGACTAATAATCGATTTGCCAATGTTAAGACAGATTCGTTTTTTGAGCCTGTCTGAATAAGTATCGCGATCAACTCATGATTAGATAGGCTTTCAGGTCCATACTTAATAAAACGTTCTCTCGGACGTTCATCATCAGGAAAATCACGAATTAATAAGGAATCCATATGCTGTTTGCCCCTCTCTTTTCTTCACTTGCTTCCGAGAATAAAAGATGGGGGAGATGATAAAATTTAATAAGGGATGGAAAACCCAACGGCTTTTAACTCACGCATCAATCGGGAAATTGGAAGACCTACTACGGTAAAATAGTCTCCTGTAATTTTTTTCACAAGAATTCTGCCAACTCCTTGAATTCCATATGCTCCCGCTTTATCAAATGGTTCCCCGGTGTCTAGATAATTGTTTATATCATCATCCGTTAATTCCCAAAATAATACATCTGTTTTTTCATAAAACTGCAGACAACTGCCATTTGCTGCAATCGCCACCCCCGTATATACAGAATGGGTGGATCCTGACAACAGCTTCAGCATCGAAAAAGCCTGTTCGCGAGTTTCAGGTTTTCCTAATATAATTCCTTGGTAAAAAACAATCGTGTCCGCACCAACAATAAATGCATTGCCTTTGTCAGCCGCAATAGATTCTGCTTTTCTTTTTGCTAAATCCATAACAACCTCTTCTGGTGCAAGAGAACGGTCAAAACTTTCATCCACATCACTACTGGAAACTTCAAAAGATATACGAAGATCTTCAAGGAGTTCTTTTCGTCGAGGAGAAGATGAGGCTAATATGAGGGTTTGCTTTTGTGTCATTTTTTCCACCTGCCTAGTTTCAATGAATAATGGGAGATACAACATAATGGTATCAAAGAATGTACCGATAAACAATTTTGAACTTCATTTTTTTATCAAATAGTAAATAAAATGTAATATGAAGTATCTTGCAGAAATTTATCAAATTTTTCCGATAATATATGGATGATTTTCTGCAAAAAAAAAAGAGAACTATTTAAAGTTCTCAGACTGTCGAAATTATAGATATTATTTCCCAGGTAATTGTTGGGGTGATTTTCAGAGTGATGAATATTCTCCTAAAAATGTTAATAAACCTTTTTGAATGGTCTGTATATCTTCATTGCTGCTGCTCTGCGACAGCAAGATACCATTTGCTAAACCGCTAGCTAGTTCTGTTGCCATCGTTTTTATTTTGTCATTCTTAAATTCCTTTATCTTCAATTTATCTAAAGATGTTTTTTGTGCTTCCAGCTCTTTTTTCACATCATTCGGAATGGATTGTTCAGACTGTGCAGCTGTAACTGCATTCGTTAAGCTATTGAAGATATCTGGAGAGCTCTCAATAAAGTTCTTCTCCTCTTTGCTTACACTCTTTACTTCTCCACCGCTAAATGTAATTTCTTTTGCAAAAGCCGCCACTTTTTTTCTGCCCATTTCTTTTTGCATTTGTTTGGCATCTTCTATATTGCTTGCGACTCCTAAATAGATAATCATCTTCCCATCTAGATCAATTCTTTGACTGATATATCCTTTTTTTGACAACTGTGTTTGTTCCTGAATTACTGCATCTTCGTTTGATAAAATAATATGCTGCACAATGTAGGTGGTAATAGCCTCTTTTTCTGCTGCGACGGAACTTGTTGTAGTTACTCCAGTTTTTTCTGCTGTTTTTGAATTGTCAACTGCAGTTGAAGTAGTTTGTTCCACTGTGTTTTGATCCGTATTTACCATTTTCAAAAGAATAAATCCAAAGCCTGTCCCTAAAACAATGGCAAAAAACACCGCAAAAAATATCGATGGAAGCATGCCCTTTGGCAAATTTTTTATTCTTGTATTTGCCTTTTTTCTTTCAAAAAAGCTTCCTTTCTTTTTCAGTGGTGTTTCCGTCATTTGAAATTCAGTTGACTCTTCCAGCGGTTCATCGTTTGGAAGAATCCAATCAAAGCTTTCTTCTCCCAGTATCTCGCTCCCAGCTGCGACTTCTTCTGTAAACTTTTTATCGTGGCTTCTTTTTCTTTTTTCTATTAAAGAGGATGCATCCTCCTCCATGATTCCCTTTTCTTTCTCCTTATCATGGAATGGACGCTCTTTACCGTTGATTTTGATGGTAATTGATTTGCGGTTCACCGGGTTTTCGTTCACTCGTCCTACCCCCATTATCACTAGTTTCATCCATCCTATCATACTGGCAAAAAAAAATAACAAGACTTTTGTCGTCTTGTTATAGAATGATTTCGTCAAATTCAATTAGTATTCTCCACAATTAGACTTGGTTTCAAGTCGCTGTATCGAATAGGAGTTTCTACCCCTTCTTTTGTGCAAAGGTTTCTTTTAACCCCCTTCACACAAACAGCAACAGCTGCATTATGTTGAATTACTACATAGCTATTATCGGAAGGCTCAAGCTCCTTATCTGTATCTGGATCTTGAAATGAACCCATAAATCCATTATCAACAAGCTCCAAATAAGTAATTTTTTCTTTGGCACCCGCACCACTTGTTGTTTCTTGTTTAATATAAAAGTCGGCTGCTTCTTTCATATTCCAGGCATTTGCTATAAACGCACGATCACGCATATCATGAATTACTTTTAAAACAGAAGGAACAGCAATAACGGCAATAATGCCTAAAATGACAATAACAGCAAGCAATTCCACTAATGTCAGCCCTTTTTGATTAATATATAGTCTAGTTTTTTTGAACATTGCTAGACCTCTTTTCCTTTTTACGGTTCCTCTGCATCCGCATCTTCCTCTATGGAAACACCAGCAAACGGGTTGTTCTTATCCGATGTTTTCGGGCTTTCTAAAGGCGGTATATCCTTTATCAGATCGTTTAGCTCTGGATAATAATAAATCGAAACACTCATGTCAAACTCTATTTTTTGGTCCGTATCCTCCACAGATATAATTTCTTCTGTTCCGGTAATATGAAGGGATTCCACATCCATAATTCTTTGAGAAGATTGAATGGATTCTATTAGTTTTTCCAATTCATCATATGTATCTGCTTCTCCCGTAATATTTATTGATGTTTTTTTTATACCGTTAGGTAATGCTGCATCGCTTGATTCCCCATTTATATCAACTGCATTATTTTCGGTTTTATTTGCTTCTTTAATTGCTTTATCAGCAGTTGTCAACTCTTCGTCCTTCAAATCTTCATCTGCTTCCGTGCCATTCATCTTTATTTCGATAAGGTTGGAGCCAGAAATAATTTCTGCTTTTTCGATATCTAATAATGCTTGTTCCAGCAAACGCTTTACTGGAACTTGTTTTTGCAAACCCATCGAACTCGCTGCTGTCTTTTCAGTAGAAGAATTTATTTTTGACTGAAGGATGGCTACTTGCTGTTCAGCTGATTGAAGCTCTGATTGTTTTCTATCTGCTTCCTGATAAAGGGGCATTAAATAGAAAAAGCGGGCTCCAACTGCAAGAAAGAGCAGCACGATTATACTAACGATTAATAGAAGGGCCGATTTATTCTCCACTACTCTCACGGGGAATCCTCCCCTTCTTCTGAGGTGCTGTTTTCATCCTCTTTTTGCTTTTCTGCGACTGCCGTTTTTAATGCAGATACATTTAAGATTACCTCATATTGAGCAAAATACCTCGGTTCGATATTAAATTGTTTCAACACTTTAATATCATTGTCAATCTTTTCACTCACTTTATTTTCCAGGATGTCCGTTGATTTAGAATCGGTTAAAATAGCTTCTTCCATCCAATTTAGCTGCAAAAGCGAATTTAAGTAATACATCGCTTCGCTTTTTGTATCAAATTGAATCGTCAAATTCAATTGCTGCCGCTCTTCCAAATCTAATTCTTGAATAAACCCTCGGTCTGGAAGGATTTTTGACAGTTCTTGAATAACATACACTGTATCAATCTTTTGATTACCGGCCCATGATATTGCATTGTTTAATTTTTTTACAGACTGGGAATTTTCATAGCTGAGCAGCTTTTGTCTTTTCGCTTCAGCCATTTGTTCTGCTGTATCTATTCTTTTTTGTGTCGTTTCAATGGCTTCCTTCTGCGCAATCATTTGCCAATAGAATAAGGCAGCCAGCACTATTGCCAAGATACCGATTATTATTATCCATACAAAAAAGGCAGTGCTTTTTGTTTCTTTTTTAGGAAGGAGGTTAATTTCTACTAACATGTTTACACCTCTTTCAGCCCTAAACCAATATTAACAAGCATAGATGTTGGAATAGGCACTTCATTTAAAACGGATTTGCTGCTTAAACTGATTACAGGATAATCAAAACGATCTTTCATTTGTTCTACTATATTGGAGAGCCATGGATGATCGCCTGCAAAAACCATTTTATTGACTTGCTTTTCCCCTTTATTTAGGGTGTAGCGGTAGAAACTCAATACTTTATCCAATTCTTTATAAATATCTTCTAAACCGTTGAATACTTCACTGTTGTCACCACGATAATAGAACTCATCTATATCCCCTTGTGTACGGGAAATTTCCCATTTTGCCTCATCCACTTCCATTGGCAGATGGCGCATAAACAATGGATAATGCTGTTCAAAGATACTAACATTTACCGTTTTTAAATCGATTTGTACGAGCATCGCTACATCATCAGTTGCGACCTCACTAGTTTTCACATAATAACGATATAAGGCAATGGCAGAAATATCTGCTGCTACCGGCGAAAGCTTTACATCTTCCAGCAATTCTGCATAGGCTGATACATTTTGTTCAGGTGCTGCAAATAAGAGAATCTGCTTTTTTTTATTTTCCTGTTCTTTTAATAAATAATAATCAAAAACAGGATCTTCAAATGGCAAATGAATCGATGTGCCTAATTCCATATACAAATATCCTTTTATTTCATCGGCATGTACATCTTCTGGTATTGGGAGCCTACGTATAACGACAGACGAATCTGGAACAAGAAAACGCACTTGTTTTTTGGCAATTTTCCAGTCTTGGATGCATTCTTCCAATATCATGGACAATGTCTCGATATCTTGAATTACTCCTTCATGTATTAAGCCTGCCGGAAGATAGCGTTCTCCCCAGTTATGCACAATAAGATCTCCTGGCTGCTTTAATTCCACAAAACGAATGACATGATCTTTGATGATTAAGTTGACTATTTTGTTTTTTCCAAAGTTAAATAATGACATGATGATAACTCCTTACCGTATTTCAAAGAAAGAACCCAATATACCAATCGATCAAATCATTTCCATAAAAATAGCTGATTAATGTGCCTAAAACGATAAAAGGGCCGAATGGAATCGGCTTTCTTTTTTTTACTTTTCCAAACAGCATGCCGATCAGTCCGCCGACTGCTCCTAATAAGGTCGATAAGAAAAAAGAAGTTAAAACTAGTTTTAATCCTACCGCAAAACCAATAACGGCAAATAGTTTAATATCGCCGCCGCCCATTCCGCCTTTGCTGACAATCGCGATAACAAGCAATAAAGTGAAAGCTACTGTCGCCCCTATTAATGAATCCCACCATGGCGTCAGCGGAATAAAGATTCTTTCAACTATCAATATTCCGAAAAAAAACAGCAGCACCTTATCAGGGATAATCATATACACAAGATCAGAAACGGTAATAATCATAAATAAAGAAATAAGTGTCCATGCAACATAAAGCTCAAAGCTCCAGCCAAGAATGAGTGGGCTGACTACAAACAGAATACCTGTCAAAAGCTCGAAAATAGGATAGAAGGGGGAAATCGATGCCTTGCAGCACCTGCATTTCCCCCCTGCGAGTATATAGCTTAAAACTGGTATTAGTTCTATTGCAGTCAACGTATGCCCACAGCTGGTACAATGAGATCTAGGCCTTACAATCGATTTCTTTTTCGGCACCCTTAAGCCAACTACGTTGTAGAACGAACCAAGGGTGATTCCGTATAGGAAGATTAGTAGGTAGATCAAGATTAAAACCTCATTTTTAACTATTAATTACTTATAGTTGTTGTGTTTCCGGTGCTATTTTTAGTTGCATTATTTATTCCCTCTGTTGTTGCATTTGTAAATGTAACTGTAATGTTACCTTTCGTAGCACCGCCAGTTAATTTTAATTTCCCATTAACTACATCGATTTCGTAACCACTATTTAGTGTAGTTTCATTCTCAAGGTAGGATGCTAAATCGGTAGAATTAATATTCTCAGTCTTTTGTCCATCAGCAGAAATATAAATTTTAGCTGCATTTAATACTTGAATTCCGTCTGCCTTAATTGCATCAAATCTTGATTTCTCAATAATATTTCCAATACTCGGTATCGCAATAGCCGCAATAATCCCCAAAATAACAATAACAGCTAGCAACTCAATTAACGTTAATCCTTTTTCATTTTTTAATTGTTTTTGTATTAATTGACGCATTCTATAATCCCCTTTTATTTTTGATTACCATTCTTCCAACTTGTACCTATTATACTAGATATATAGTTCCATTTACATCATTATTTTTCTAGAAAAACGACATTTTATTGTACATGATTGAAAATCTCGAACATTGGAACCATGATAGAAGTCACGATTGTTCCAACAATGCTGGCAAGGAAAACGATCATAATTGGTTCAATCAATGATTTTAGTCTGTCTGTTGCACTTTCGACTTCTCGTTCGTAAAAATCGGCTACTTTCGAAAGCATTGTATCGAGGGACCCTGTTTCTTCCCCTATGGCAATCATTTGTGTAACGAGCGGTGGGAACACCCAGTGTGCTTTCATCGGTGCAGTTAAGGATTGCCCTTGCTCCAACGAATTCCGCGACTTTTGCAATACTTTTGCGATTACTTCATTTTCAATAATGCTTTCAACAATGGAAAGTGCCTGCAGGATGGGAACAGAGCTATTAAATAAGGAACTTAATGTTCTTGTCATCCTTGCCAACGCTGCTTTTTGCAGAATTTTTCCGAAGATCGGCATTCTTAACAGCACATAATCTAAATAATATTTAGAAGCTCTATTATTGCGGATCAGCACAATGCTGACAGCAAAAGCAGTCATCAAGAGGATAATAAGCCACCAAAACTTTTGCATAAAATCGCTAGCCACTAATACAAATTGGGTAATTTTCGGCAATTCTCCTCCAAAATCTTTGAACATGTCCACAAATGTCGGTACAATTTTTACAAGCAAAAAGATAACAACAATGACCGCGATAATGGCAATGGCAATCGGATATGTCAATGCAGAGATAATTTTTTGTTTTGTAAAATGCTGCTTTTCAAAATGGACGGCAAGTCTCTCAAGGGTTTCATCCATATTTCCGCTCGCTTCACCGGCTTTAATCATATTGACAAACATGCTTGTAAACACTTTTCGATGCTTTGCGGCTGCAGCGGAAAGAGGATTCCCATCTCTTAAATCCTGTTCTACGACTAGAAGCGCTTTTTTTAAGCTTTTGCTTTCTGTCTGCTCAGCAAGAATGACGGTTGCTTCAACAACAGAAACCCCTGCTTTCAGCAATGTAGCAAACTGCCTTAAATAGATGACAAAATCCTGAAGCTTTACGGGGCTTCCCAGCGTTATTTCTTTTGTCAGCAGCGTTTCAGGAATTTCATGTATCTCGATAACTTTAATTCCCTTTTCCTTTAGCTGCAACATCGCTTCTCTTTTGGATACGGCAGAGACAATGCCTGTTTTTTTTCCTTTTCTGTCCCTGCCTTCATATTTGTAGCGAGCCATCTATCTTACTGCTCCTTCTCTTGTAAATAAGGAAGTGCTGCTTCCTTTAAAATGGAACCATTTTTCACTAGTTCCTTTACATTAGTCTCTAGTGTGTGCATTCCTACCGCTCGTGATGTTTGCATAATATTAACGATTTGATGAATTTTTTCATTGCGAATTAAATTGGCAACTGCTGCGTTATTTAATAATATTTCTGTCGCAGAAACCCTCCCTGATTTATCTGAAGTTGGAAACAGCCTTTGGGAAACTATGCTGACAAGCACGGATGCTAGCTGGATGCGAATTTGGTCCTGCTGGGAAGATGGGAACACATCGATAATCCGGTTAATCGTTGCCGGAGCGCTCGATGTATGTAGGGTACCGAGCACTAAATGTCCTGTTTCAGCAGCTGTTATCGCCGTTTGAATGGTTTCTAAATCCCGCATTTCTCCGACCAATATAACATCCGGATCCTGTCTAAGCGACGCTCTTAACCCATTGGCAAAATTGTTCGTATCAAAGCCGACCTCTCGCTGATCAATAATGCATTTCCCATGTTTATGCAAGTATTCAATCGGATCTTCGAGCGTAATAATATGCTTTCTCATTGTTTCATTCATGTAAGCAATCATGGCAGCTAATGTTGTTGATTTACCGCTGCCTGTTGGACCGGTAATCAATATTAGGCCCTGTGGTTTTGCACTTATTTTTTTTAAGATTTGCGGCAAGTTTAATTCATCTAAGCTTGGAATGGATGTTGGCACGACGCGAATTGCTAAGGCGATGCATGCACGCTGCTTATATGTATTCACACGGAATCTAGAAATCCCTTTTAGGCTGTAGGAAAAGTCCAATTCTCCTTTTTCCATAAAACTGTTCCACATATGTTCCGGTATCATTGCTTTAGCCATTACTTCCGTATCGGCAGGCGTTAAGCTTTCCTTCCCATACCTTTTAAGCTCGCCGTTTATTCTCATAATTGGAGGAACGCCCACCGTTAAATGAATATCAGATGCCTTTAATTCAAAACCAACTCTTAATAAATAATCAATATTGCTGTTCAAAAACATCCCTCCTAATCAGAGATTGCTACCCGGAGTACTTCTTCAGTTGTTGTAATTCCTTGTTTTACTTTTAACAATCCATCATCTATTATAAAAATAGTTTTTGCTTTTATTGCCAGCTCCCGTAATTTTGAAAAAGATTCTCCATTCATAATGACGCGTTTCATTTCGTCATTCATGACTAAAACCTCATGGATGGCAATGCGGCCTTTATAGCCTGTCATATTACATGATGCACAGCCTTTTCCCCGGGCTACTTTTTCAATGTTCAAGCCTCTTTTGGCGAAAATTTCCTTCTCTCGGACACTTGCTGGATAAACTTGTCCGCAATCTCTGCATACTTTTCTCACTAATCGCTGAGCAACAATTCCACTGATGGACGAGGCCACTAAAAATGGCTCTACTCCCATATCGAGCAGACGAGTAACCGATCCTAAGGAATCATTTGTATGAAGGGTGCTCAATACTAAATGTCCTGTAAGGGATGCTCTTACAGCTACTTCCGCTGTTTCTTTATCTCGTATTTCTCCGACCATAATAACGTTTGGATCTTGTCTTAATATGGCGCGAAGTCCTGTTGCAAACGTCATGCCCACATTGGCATTTACTTGGATTTGATTGATTCCTTCCAGCTGATATTCAACCGGATCTTCCACTGTAATAATATTTACTTCTTCACTATTTAAACGGTTCAGTGCTGCATAAAGGCTGGATGACTTCCCAGATCCTGTTGGACCAGTAATTAATACGATTCCTGTAGGCTTCTCAATCATTTCCACAAAACGAGCTAAATTGACTTTGTTAAAGCCGAGTTTATTCAAATCATTTAATGCACTTCCTAGGTCTAAAAGACGCATAACAACTTTTTCTCCATAAACCGTTGGCAAGGTGGATACACGCAAATCAATTGGATGAAAATCCAAATTAAATTTGATTCTCCCATCTTGCGGAATTCGGTGTTCCGTAATATCTAAATTGGCCATTATTTTCAGCCTGGCAATGAGTACACTCTGCATGTGCTTCGGCAATACTCGTTCTGTTCGCAAAACACCGTCCACTCGGTAGCGAATAACTACCTTTGTTTCTTGCGGATCAATATGAATATCACTCGCCTTCACTGTTGCAGCATTTTGCAAAATTTGATTCACCAGCCTTACTATCGGCGAATCTTGTTCTGCCAAAGTATTGTCTGTAGCTTCTGCAATCGAAACGTTATCCAGCAATAATTCCTCAAAACCTTCGTCCATATCATAATATTTATTAATAGCACGCAAAATATCATCTTTTGTTGCAATTGCTGTTTCGATTTGAAAGCCTGTTGCAAGCCTTAGATCATCAATCGTGTAGAAGTCCATGGGATCTGCCATTGCCACAAACAGCTTATCCCCGTCTTTTTTTAACGGGATAATCAACTGCCTTTTTGCCATATCCTTTGACACGATATGAAATAGTTTTGGATCAAAAGGATATCGATATAAACTGACATGGGGAATTCCCAGCTGAAATTCCAATACTTCAATTAGCTGTTGTTCTGTGATAAACCCTTTTTGCAGCAAGCTGTCGCCAAGTCGTTGATCAGGATGTTTTTCTTTTAGTGCGAGCTGAAGTTGTTCTTCTGTTAGCAGACCTGCTTCTACTAATAAGTCTCCTAACCTTTTTCGTGTATATTTCATCTTCATTCTCCTAGGTATCGCAATTATTTTTCTCCATCCGGCAAGCTGCTAGCTTTGTCTTCCTTTTGATTAACATCTTGATCATTTTTCTTTTGTTCCTGATCCGTTTCTATGGAAGAAGAACTATCTGTAGTGGTTCCGCTTATATTGGCATTTTCCTTATTCTCCATTGAATCTGATGCATCCCCACTCGAATCTGCTGTGCTTTTATCTATGTTAGAATCTTCGGTTGTCACTGTTTCTTTTTCAATTAAACTATGGACTATTACCTCTTTTACAGGGGGATAAAAATCCTCGCTGACAAGCTCTTTTTTAACCTTTTGGCCTTTATCATCCAGTATGTTACGGTAAACTTTAACCAATTGACCATCTTTTCCTTCTGCGGCAATCTTATATTGACCAAATGAAAGCTTTGGATCAAATTGAATAACCGTCTTTGGTTTAAAGCTTTCTTTATCTGAAAGCACTACTTTATACTGATAAAGAAAAGGGGCACCTGTTAATGATACGTACAGCTTTTGGTCAACCATTTTAAAATGAAGGGTAAAGGATTCATCATTCGGGTTGCGGAAACGGTAATCCATATTCTTTTCTTTATTTACCCTTGCCTCATATCCCAATGTCGCAAAACTTGGCAGTTCCCTGCTTAAATATCTTTCTACTACGGAGAAATTAGAAGAAAGAATAACATGATGTATCGCGCTTGCGACCATGCTCAACGTTTCATTCGAATAAACCTTCCCTCCAGTGTCCTCCGTTATTTTCAATATTGACAAAGAAGATTGTGGAGCAATTGCAATAGCAGGAAAAGTTTTTACCCATTTTGTGATATTTTTTTTGTTATCTCCAACAGCTAAAACTGTATCTGAAAGAACTTTTTCCTCTTCTTTTTTGCTAATTCGATAGTCATTGACATCTAGTAAACTATCACCTGTTTGCATGCCTGCAGCGATTGCTAGCAAACTATCATTTAATTTATTTAAATAAAAGGCGTCTTCTTCCACAATTTCAGGAGAAATAGAATTTAAAAATGATTTCCACTTCTCTTCATCGATGGAAACTAATACTTGGTTATCTATTCCTTGTTTCATTTTCGATACGGAATCTTGCAATTGGAAATCAAAAAGATCCGTCTCTACCTTTTTTGTTTTTTCTTTATATTTAATCGTAATTGCATTTGTTTTTTCCCAATCCGCCTGTTTAGTGACTAGTGCTTTTAATACTTCCGATTCATTCATCCCTGCTGCATCAATGGCTGCTATTTTTGTATTTCCCCCGTAGCCGCTAGCTCTCTGAAAAAAATGCTGATACGCTTTGGCACCAAATTGAGAAAAAGAAAAAATAAACGAAGTAGTAAGCAGAAGCGCTAAAAATAGCTTTGTGCCTTGATCGTTATTCACAGGTTCTCTCCTTTTTTATTAGGCTTCCACACTCATGGACAACTCAATCACCACATTAAGTCCAATATTTTGTGCTTTCTCAATATCTTCAGCAGTTAAGATGGTGCCTTCTGTAAATAATATTTCCCCATCATTTGTGTAGATGTCCTTGATCACTTTTTTATCGGTTAAAAGCTCCATTTGTTTTTCCTTAAGTGCTTGAAGACGTTCTTCTTCCGTTGTCGTTTCCATTTCTGAAGAATCTTCCACTATTACCGTTTCTTCCATAACAGCAGATTCTAGTGCAGCTGTTTCCTTTTCAAAAATAGATGATTGCAGATTAGTTGCTGCTTCCTCTTTTACGATGATAATATCTTTTCCATACGTCACGACATACTCGGATAAAATAAAGCTTTCCTTATCATTAATGGTTGTGCCCAATCCGATAATATCTCCATTCTCATCATTCACATAATATTCGACTACCTTCCCTAACAATTCCCCTTTTCTTGTAATAACATTTGCATCTGCAACAGTAATCTTTTTATCTACTAATTCTCTAGCAATCGGTATTTCATTTAAATCAATAATAGAATTGGCGCTTTCGATCGTAACAGCGTATTCTCCCACCCCAATTACTTTTTTAAATGGAATCGCCTGAATGCTTTCCTGCCATTCTTCCTGTTCTATTGTTAAAAAATCAACCGATCCTTTTTCTGGATTGATAATAAGAGATTGGACATTTCCTTCTTGTTTTCCATCTAAAATATTGATAATTGGCAACCCTTTAATTTGTGAACTATTTTTCATTGTACGTTCTCACCTAAGCTTTCCGATTTAATTTGGCAAATAAGTTTTTTCCATAAATAAAAGCTGTTCCAGCATAATGGCCTCAGAGCTGAATTTATCTTTAAGCATCTGGAACAAAGCATTTAGTTTTTCTTTTTCTTTATAATGAACATATTGTTCAATTAATAAATGAGCAAAAGCAAAATACTCTTGTAGAGACATCGTTTCATTTAGACAGTTTAAAACAGCTGATTCATATTCTTCTTTTGAAACGATATTTTTCAAAACATTCAACTGCAAAAATGTATTATCGATGACTTTTTTTGATAATACATTAGAATCCGGTTTCTCCTCCATTTGAACAATATCATGGTTTGCATCTTTTTCGAACGCATCCACTGCTTTCTCTTCGGATTCATTTTCCGTTTGAATCTTTATCCATTCTGTCGGAGATGCTTCCGCGTCATTCATCTCAAGTTCTTCTATGTATGCTTCCTCTGTATCTAATTCAAGCACTTCCCAATCTTTTTCAACTGTGATAATATCCATTTCAATTGCTTCGAGTTGATCTGCAGCTAGTTGTTCTTCATTCAATAAATGAATTTCTTCTACTATCTCTTCCATGCTAAGAGAAATTGACTCTTCTTGTTTCATTGTTTGACTATTTTCCATAAAATCTATTAAATCTATTTCTTCTAATAAAGAATTGTCGATTTCAAAAGGTTCTTGTTCCATTTCTCGGTCAGCTGTTTCATCTTTTCCCTCTTGATCTTGACTGACTGCAACAGTTCTCCAAGCGTCTCCCTGCACGATTAGGCTTTCTATTTCTTCCATATAGTTTAATGCAGGTAGCTCTTCGACTTCTGTTTCTTTCTCTTCCAATGCAGCATCTCTTTTTGCTTCACCGATTATCTGCAAGTTCTCTTCTTCTGAAGCTTCATCTGTGATGCTTTTTTCTGCCAGGTCTTCTTCAATGGATTCCAACTTTATTGTTTCATTTACGGCAATTTCTTTTTCCTCTATTTCTTCCAGCACATTTTCTTTCTCTATAAAAGATGAGTCCAACAAAACATTCTCTTCTTTATCCAGTACATTGACTTTTTTTTCGGAATAACTTTTTTCTTTTTCAAACACAAGGTCTTCCATTAAGCTATCTTCCATATCTTCTTCTTGATTAGAAATAAATAATAAGTCCGACGATTTTTTCATTAAGATATATGTAATAAGAATGACGCATAAAAGCATCAATAATATCGATTGCCATCCCACTAAAATATTTTCAGCTGCTATTCCACATATTGAAGTAAATAATGATAGTCCAATAATGAACATTTTCCCTCGAATTGAAAAATTCAGTGGTAATAAATACACAATCGGAATAACTAAAAATAGGGAAAAAAGGGCTAAAATATACAAAATCATTATACACCACCTTTATAAATAGGTTTTCCTATCGATATACCCTAAATATTGTAAATTTAATTAAACTTTTGAATCATATTTTCGACAAATTTAGATATTTGACAACTAATAAGTATTGTATAATAAGATTAGTAATTTTGAAAGCAGGGTATAATATGAAATTTCCAAAGCTTATTTCTAGTTCAAAAGGTTTAACATTAATCGAAGTACTTGTTTCTTTAATGATACTTAGTATTATTTTACTAGGTGTAATGAACTTTTTTAATCAAGCCTATTCTTATACGAATTTAAATCAAAAAAAAACGGCTGCTGTTAATGTCGCTAGAAACGCATTAACCTTTGTTGAACAGTCTTCATTTATGGAAATAAAAGATATGCTGGAAAAAGATTCTTCGGCAAAAGGGAGATTATTAGTATGTGATAACAGCTATATGATTCAATGGACAAACAACACAAATTTAGCAAACTGCCACCCTATTACAATTAATAATATTGATTACGGTGTAGAAATTGATCCAAATTCAGATGAAAATTACACTTCTTTTTTTATCCCTATAAGCGTGAAGGTTACTTGGGAAGTGAACAATCATACATATGATACAACAGTAGAAGGAGCGGTAAAAAGTGAAGATCTTCGATGAAAATGGCATAACTTTATATGAGCTACTAGCAACGATTACGATATTGGCAATAGTTATGCCAGTTATATACGGCGTCTTCCAATCAGGCCTTTCCTTATATAATAAAATTCAGATTGAAGGTCAGCTCCGGGATGATGCCGACTATGCTGTTTCCATGATGATGAATGCATTTAATAGTTTTCCATTTGATTATGTGGAGTCAACGAGTGAAAATCGGATTGATTTATTCGATTCAGAGCAAACGGCGCTCGAGCAAAACGATAAAGAAACTTCTTCTTTTTATACTCCCAACAAGAAAAATTACGCTAATGCAGAGGATATTACGGGTAGAAGCATCGAATTCGTTGATCAAACCGTTGACGATAAAGCAATTAAATCTGTTGCTATTAATGGACAAACTTTAGAAGGAAACGGGAACTTTGATGGTTCTAGTTTAAGCTTAACTTGTACAAAATCGGATAAAAACGATGCAAAAAAATGTCTTCATGGAACAATATATGTCACTTTTAAGCTAGATCAAGAGAGACTAAAAAGACCTCTGACATTAGAAAGCCAATTTGGTTTTTAAGGAGAACTTTATGAAAAGAATAAACGAAAAAGGAAATGCACTAATTACCGTTCTACTAATCTCCCTTGTTTTTACAACAATTGGACTGGCGGTTGTCGCTTCTTCTATTAGTGGAACAAAAAGGGTAGAGACACGTGAAAGTGATATTAACATTACCTTTCAAAGCAAAAAGGTAATAGAAGAAATAACATCTGAAATGGCGAGAACATTAAACTCACTGCCTATTAAAAACTATTTATATGAAAGATCCAATCATGTTTATATTCGTTCTTCCTTTGAGCAAGACTTAAAAACAAAGGTTCTTGCCACAAGCATCAATACAGTCTTGGATAAAAAAGAATATAAAGATTTCATTTCCTGCATGAGCATTGTTGATTTAAGCGGAGGAACAGTAGGATCTGCTGATATCGTGCAATCAGCCAAAAGCTGCAGCCAAGACAATTTAACAACGAGCAGTCCTTATTCACTTAATAAAAATAGCGATTTTACAAAAGTGCTGGAAATTACGCTTGTTACCAATAATCCAAACAAAAACGAAGGAACTGTTACACGCACTTTAAAGAAACGTATCATTCTTTCTCCGCTGCCAAGCTTTTTAAAATATGCTATCGGCTCCGATTCTTCTGACGATAAAGAAGGACTATTTTTAAACGGCTCACCCAATATAAACGGCAATATATATGCCAATCGGCTTCATATAACCGATGAAGCAAACTATCAGCTTAAAGACGGCACTGCCAAACAGGAAAAATCTTTAATGCCATCGATTAATGGAGATGTTTACAGCAATCAGACTGCTGTTATTCCTGTGTTGACTAATAATAATTTTTATAAAAAAGAAGTACCTGCTTTAAAAAATGACAGTCAATTTATTAATATCGATTTTGATTCAACCTTTATTCAAAGAGTAAACAGTACATTGCAGCAGAATGGCCTACAGACCGTATCATCTATTAACACTATTCCTTCCAATTTACAAACCGACATTGGTAATATGGAAATAACCGGTATTACCAATACAAATGGTGTGATTAAAAAAGTAACAAAGCAAGAAACTCCATTAAGCGTTATTGGGAATACACTCGAAAAATTGGATGAAAGCTATAAAATAGAAAGTAAAGACAGACCGATAGAATTTAATGACCCAATTAAACTAAAAGGGGATGTTGTCATTACGAGTAATGCAAATGCATCAATTTCGTTTAATGATAAATTAATCGTAGACGGTGATCTGTATCTTGTCGGAAATGATAACCTCACATTTAACAACAATTTGTTTGTTTCAGGAGACATTCATATAATCAATTTCGATAAAGCTATTACTTTATACGAAGATATTATTGCAGCAGGCAACATTATTATGGAATCGGAAGCAAATCAAGCTCTAAATTCAGAAAATGGGATTAAGATAAATGGAACGATATTGGCTGGAAAAAGCATAAATATCCGTCCTAATAATACGACGATTCATCTTCTAAAAAATGTTTTTAGTGTTGACACATTTACAATAAAAGGAGATGAAAGTGGAGAAGAAGCTGGAGAAAATGATGCGATTTCATTCAATTCAGTTGTGTATTCTTCAGATGAGGCTTTTGTTTCAAATGTTAATATCATCGGTGAACCATATATTGCAGATGACGGTAAAAATAAAGTAGGACAATTAGTTTTATTAGCAAAAAAGAAGCTTACTATAACAAGGATGAATGAATTTAATAATTTCACGCATCTTCAAGAAGTGGGATCCCCTTACCTTCCAAAAGAAGGAGATAAAATCAAACCCCTGCAGGCATTTTTCTATACGGAGGAAGATGCCGAATTATATGGCGTCGGATCCTTATTTTATATAAAAGGCGGGATTTTTGCTAAAAGTTCATTAGAAATTAATGCAATACGGGCAAATAGTGACGTGAAAAATATTCAAAATATACCTAGATCTTCTGAAGATTATTTATCCCGCTTTATTGTAGATTATGATCAAGATGTTTTGTTAAAAGGTATCGATGCCCTTCCTGTAGTCAATAAACTACAAATTATACCAGATGAGTTTATCATTCAATAAAGTAAACTTCCATCAGTGGGGGTTTTTCATCATCCCCCACTGATGGTTAGTTGCACTTATCGGACCTTTACGGGCTGTTATCCCA